>CALJEW010000133.1 GCA_938074585.1 uncultured Rhodospirillales bacterium
CCCTCAGGAGGGAATATCAACATTGTAGCTGATTTTGACCCCAAAGAAGGGTATAGAATCTCAATTTCAGATAACGGCATTGGCATCGTAAAAAGCCATATTGCACATGTTTTGATCCCATTTGGCCGCGTTGCCAACAACAGTTTTCACACCTTAGAAGGAACCGGTTTGGGCTTAAGCACTGCAAAATCACTTGCAGAATTAAACAGTGGTTCTCTAGATTTTTCAAGCAAGCTTGGTGTTAGCACCCAAATTTTCATCGTTTTACCAACACACCACAAAGTTCCGTATAAACCTCAATTACATGACAGCGCCGACTAACCAAGGTACAAATTCGTTATCACCATAACCCAATTCTTCGGATTTTGATTGGCGTCCGCTGGCGATCTCGATCAAGTAATCAAAAATTTCCTGACCTTTCTCTTCAACGCTCACTTCACCATCTGCAATTGGTCCACAATTGATGTCCATGTCTTCTGACATTTTATTATACATAATTGTATTCGTTGCTAACTTCACCGAAGGAGCAGGTTTGAAACCAAATGCGGATCCGCGGCCAGTTGTGAAACAAACTAAATTAGCACCCGATGCCACCTGACCAGTGATTGAAGCTGGGTCATAACCAGGGCTATCCATGAAGACGAAGCCTTTGGTGTTAATCTTTTCCGCATATTTAAACACGCCGGTTAGGTTCGTTGTGCCGCCCTTTGCAGCAGCACCCAATGATTTTTCCAAAATGGTCGTCAAGCCGCCCGCTTTATTTCCGGGAGATGGATTGTTATCCATGCTGCCGTTTGTACGTTCCGCATAATCTTCCCACCAGCGAATACGGTCGACCAATTTTTGCCCAACTTTATCGTTAATGGCACGGCGGGTTAACAAATGTTCAGCACCATAAATTTCGGGTGTTTCAGATAAAATAGCCGTTCCTCCATGGCGAACCAACAAATCAGCCGCAGCACCTAAGGCTGGGTTTGCGGTCATTCCGGAATATCCGTCTGACCCACCACACTGCAATGCCAATGTAAGTTCTGATACGGGGATCGGTTCGCGTTTAACATTATTAGCAACTTCAAGCATCGCCTTAATGCGCTCGACACCAGCGGCAATGGTTTTCCTCGTGCCTCCTTCTTCTTGAATAACCAAGGTTTGGAAAGTTTTGTTTTCTTCAAGGCCGTAAGCATCCATCAAAAATGGAATTTGGTTCACCTCACAGCCCAAACCAACCATCAAAATACTGGCAAAATTGGCATGACGCGCATAACCCCATTGGGTCCGTTGCAAAATACCCCAGCCATCGCCATCACCCGCCATTCCACAACCCGTGCCATGAACAAACGCCGATACACCATCAATGTTTGGATAATCTTTTAAGACGCCAGATGTATTAATTTCTTCGCAAATCATTTTTGCAACCGTTGCTGAACAGTTTACAGACGTCAAAATGCCAATATAATTCCGTGTTCCGCAGCGTCCATCGGCCCTGCGGTATCCGTCAAATGTTCTTTGTTCTGATTTGGGAACATATTTTGTTTCACGCACATTGGTGCCAAACTGATAATCGCGCTCAAACATTTGAAATTCACAGTTGTGACTGTGAATATGATCGCCTGGGTGGATCGCACGGGTCGCAAAACCGATGGTTTGTGCAAACTTTATAATCTCTTCACCAATTGGGATTTCTGCTGTTGCAATTTTATGCCCAGCAGGAATGTCACCCGATGCTTTAATGGCCATATTTTCAAGAGTTTGGCCACCAGCAACTGGATCAATCGCCATAACGACGTTATCAATCGGTGCTAAACGGACAATACGGGGAGGGGCAGCGTTCATAATTTCATTCCTCTATATCGTATACATTAGTTTGAATTAACGTTTGATACCTTATATGGCCCTCCTAAACAAAGAAAAAGGGCCGGATAACTGGCATCCGGCCCCAAACTCACAGATATTTGTAATTTTTGTTAGAAGGATTGTGATCCACGCCCAAATTCAGGGTAAGCTTCCATCCCACATTCAGCCATGTCAGACCCATTGGCTTCATCTTCTTCATCAATACGAATACCAACCGTTGCTTTTAAAATAACCCACACGATTGAGCTCGCAACAACAACAAAGGCACCAATGGACACAATCCCAATCAACTGGGTTGATACTGTGCCTACACCAAAGATACCGACACACAGCGTGCCCCAAATTCCAGCCACCAAGTGAACAGAAATAGCACCAACAACATCATCAATCTTTAGCTTATCAAGCAAGGGAACAGAGAAGACAACCAAGGCACCGCCAATAGCACCAATGATCATTGATGTTGCATGATTGGTTAAATCAGGGCCAGCCGTGATTGCGACTAATCCTGCCAGCGCACCGTTCAAAGCAATCGATAAATCAACTTTTTTGTACAAAAGCTGCGTCAACACCATGGCCGCAACGACACCACCAGCAGCACCAATATTTGTATTTACATATACAATTGACATGGCTGTAGCATCTGCAACTGAACCCAAGGCCAGCTGTGATCCACCGTTAAAACCAAACCAGCCGAACCAAAGAACAAAGGTTCCAAGCGTTGCCAAAGGCATGTTCGCCCCTGGGATCGGGTTGACCTTTCCATCAGCTGTGTATTTACCTTTACGTGCCCCCAAAATGATTGCTCCAGTAAGTGCACACCAGCCGCCAACGGAGTGAACAAGAGTTGAGCCTGCAAAATCGACGAAGCCAAGCTCGTTCAACCAGCCACCGCCCCAAACCCAAGACGCTTGGACCGGGTAAATAACAGCTGACAAAACAACAACGAAAATCAGGAAGGGCCATACTTTGATCCGCTCCGCAACGGTTCCTGAAACAACAGATGCAGCCGTTGCAACGAATACCATTTGAAAGAACCAATCAGAAGAAACCGAATATCCCGCATCGGTAACCGCTTTAAGCTGTTCAGCTGTAACTTCTTTAGCACCCAAAAGCGCCAATTCTGCATCTCCCGGATTATACATGAAAGACAACGTTCCAATGAAGCCTTTATCAACGCCAGTATACATCAGGTCATAGCCAACTAAATAAAAGACAATACCAGCAATCGAATAAAGCGCGATATTTTTTAGACAAATCGTCGCTGTGTTTTTAGAGCGCACAAGTCCCGATTCCAACATCGCAAAACCCGCCGCCATAAACATCACTAAAACGCCGTGAATAAGGAACGAGAATGTATTTAAAATATAAGCGGTTTCAGAATTGACCTCGGCATATGCCTCGCCACTCATAAGACTTAAAGACACCGGAGCTACAATCGCAACCGGCATGGCTCGTTTCAAAGTATTTAAAGGTAACATCTAAATAATCCTCTCTACAGCGCTTCGCTGTTAGTTTCACCAGAGCGAATGCGCACAGCTTTGTCTAAATTGTATACGAATACCTTACCGTCACCGATCTTGCCGGTTTGGGCGGCATTGGTGATTGCTTCAACGACTTGCTCGGCAATATCGTCGTCAACGCCAATTTCAATTTTTACCTTCGGTAAGAAGTTGACCGTATATTCTGCACCGCGATAAATCTCAGCTTGCCCTTTTTGGCGCCCAAAACCTTTCACTTCGCTTACAGTCATTCCCTCAACACCCAGAGGCGTTAGTGCTTCGCGAACCTCTTCTAATTTAAAAGGTTTGATGATGGCCATAATTAGCTTCATCTACTTAAATCCCTTTTTCTGGTGCTCTCTCGTTTCAAAACGCTTTTCATCAAGCATTTAAAAAGAGCACTTGTTTCAATCGACCAGAACGGTTCCTCGTCGTATCACTCCTCTGTAATACAAGGTTCGTGCCAATTTTTTGAAAACTTGATTTCTTGTTATATTTCAATCTATTATGCTGTTCCTACAGTTTTTTAAATAAAATTACTTTAATCTTATGCATAATAATTAAGCATTAAAAATACAACGATTAATTATTATGCATTATTAAGGATCACAACATGGTCGCGTCAAAAAACTCTAAATCTTCTGATCTTGTTAGTTGTGATATTCTAATCATTGGCGGTGGTATGGTTGGCGTGGCACAAGCCATTGCCTTGGCTCAAACCGGGGTTGATGTTGCAGTTATTGATCAAATAGACCCACAATCTGGGTTAAAAGCCGGGTTTGATGGGCGGACATCCGCCATTGCACTGGCAACCCAAAGGGTTTTGCAAAATATTGGCGTTTGGGAAAAGCTAGGGTCTGACCCCGCCCCAATAAAAGACATCCGCGTAACCGATGGCCCTTCTTTATTTTTTCTGCATTACGACCATCGGGATTTAGGCGACGACCCCTTTGGATACATGGTTGAAAACCGCCACATGCGCCGCGCCCTTATGGCCCGACTGGCTGAACTCCCAAATATTCAAATGATTGCACCGGCTCAGGTTCAATCACTTAACCGGACGTCTGAAATTTCTGAAGCCCACTTAGATGACGGACGCAACGTCAAAGCCCAATTGGTTATTGCGGCAGAAGGACGACGCTCCCCAACACGCAGCGCTGCTGGAATTAGCTTAACCCATTGGTCCTACAAACAAACCGCCATTGTGTGTTCGGTGCGTATGGAACACAGCCACGACTTTATTGCGCACGAACATTTTTTACCTGCCGGGCCATTCGCCATTTTACCTTTAAACGGTGACGACCCAAAAAATTTAGGCAACATGGCCAGTATTGTTTGGACCGAGCGTGATGATTTAGCCGATGTTATGGTGGGACTTGATGACCATGAGTTTAAGTTCGAATTTGATCAGCGGTTTGGTGAATTTTTAGGCAAAACTGAAATTGTCGGTCCCCGGTGGTCATACCCCCTAAGTCTGCAATTCGCTGAAACCTGCACGGCTGAGCGTTTGGCCTTAATTGGCGATGCAAGCCACGGCATGCACCCCATTGCTGGGCAAGGCTTGAACATGGGGCTTCGCGATGTGGCGGTTTTGGCTGAAGTGATCTGTGATGCAAAAAATGTGGGTGCTGATTACGGAAGTCCTGAGATTCTAAAAAATTATGAGCGCTGGCGCCGGTTCGATAACACAATGATGCTGGCCGCCACAGATTTTTTAAACCGCCTGTTTTCCAACAACATCACACCGATAAAGCTCGCCCGCGATTTGGGCTTAGCAGCCGTCAATCAATTGCCGGGACTCAAAAAAATATTCATGCGCCATGCCATGGGAGAAATAGGCGAGTTGCCCAAATTAATGCGAGATGAATAAGTTACGGGTCGCGGCTTAGCCCTTGAGTTTTAAGCGCGACCAAATAATCGTTCCACAGCTCTTCTTTGCGTGTACCGTAGTCATATAAAATAGCCCATGAAAAAATACCTGTGTCGTGCATATCATCAAATTTTATGCGCACGGCATAATTACCAACTTGCTCGAGCCCCATAATGCCGACGTGACGGCGGCCTGTAATCAGGGTTTTTTGTCCAGGGCCGTGGCCCTGAACTTCCGCCGACGGGCTTTCAACACGCAACAGTTCAGCCGGCAATGCGAATGACTTTCCATCGTCGAAATCAACTTCTAAAATCTTTTCTTCACGCCTCACTCGAATTTCGGTTGGCGTGTGGCGATCCGTGTAGGGGTCGTTCATTTTTAATCTTTCTCAATAACATCGTCAATTTCACGTGCTTCATCAATCAGCATGATCGGTATTCCATCGCGTATTGGAAATGCCAACCCGGCTGATTTACTTATCAATTCCTGGGCTGAAGCATCATAATCCAGAGGCCCTTTGGTTAACGGGCAAACCAATATTTCCAAAAGTTTTGGGTCAACACGATGTGTCGTCATTACATATGTCCTTATTTGATCTCAATGCTTTAGGCGTGGATTTTCGGGGTCCCCGCTATAGGCCGCCATTTCCATGATCGAACGCATCAAACGCGCCTGATTGCCTAGCTTTGGGCATTCTAAAATGGCCTGTTTCTCTTCCGGTGTGAACGGTGCCGCCAATGCAATTGTAGAAACCAGTGCTTGATCGTCGGCATGCTCAAATGTTTCTTGGTTTTCTTCAGAGCCCAAAGTCTGCAAATAGGTTTTTAACGTTTCCATAAAACCAAGGCGGTCAAATTCAGTGTCAGCGGGCGATATTTCAGGTTGGAATTCTTTGAAATTTGCCTGAACCGATCTATAGCCATCTTTAAGCTCAAATTCAGAAACAATTCGAAACCGAGTTATGCCCATCAACGTCACCATATATCGACCATCATCAGTTTCTGCAAAAGCGGTCAAGCGGCCCAAACAACCAACCTCATAAATCTCACTGCCATCTACAACGGTTTCTTGTGTGCTTTGGCGCGGCTGCACCATACCCACATAGCGCGCCCCAGCTAACGCAGCATCGATCATACTTAAGTAGCGGGGCTCAAATATATTTAGGGGCAACCGTGTTTGCGGAAACAGAACAGCACCCGACAACGGGAAAATGGGAAACGTTGTTGGGATGTCTTGGTCTGAAATCATTTCGCTACTTGACCCTTTCAAGAAAACAAAATCGTCGATAAGCGCTTGCGCCCATCAACTACAACTGGATCACTAAATCCAAGCGCCTTAAAAATTTTCAACAACTGAGTCCGCCCGGCTTCGTCGTTCCATGTGCGATCCCGCCCAATCAATTCAAGCAACTGATCAACCGCTTCTTGATTTCGGCCCTCACCACTTAAAGATTCAGCCATATCAAAGCGTGCTTGATGATCATTTTCATTGACTGCTAATGCCGCTTCAAGAGCATTTAAATCAATACCACTATCGCCCACTTCAGCTAATTCAAGGGCCGCAATAGCGGATGCAATTGCAGGATTGGTTTTAAAACTATCTTCCAGGGAATCTGCAATTTCGCGGGCTGTGTCCATTTCACCCAAAAGCATGGTTGAACGGATAATGCCGCCCAGCGCTTCCGGGTTACCTGCATCATGAGTTTGAATTTCTTTATAGATATCAGATGCCATCATTCCATCACCTGCATCCAGAGCGGCTTTCGCTTCAGCCAACGCGGCTTCAATGGGCGGTTTTGCATCACCTAATAGTTTTTGTATAAACGCTTTGATTTGGCTTTCTGGTACAGCACCCGTAAAGCCATCAACCGGCTGACCTTTGCTGAAAGCAAACACAGCTGGGATCGATTGAACCTTCATTTGTGCGGCAATTTCTTGATTTTCATCAACATTAATCTTGGCCAAAATAACCAGGCCACCCGCAGCGGTTACATGCTTTTCTAACGCCGGACCAATAGTTTTACAAGGGCCACACCACGGGGCCCAAAAATCTACAATAACCGGGCGGGTCATAGATTCTTCAACCACTTCGGCCATAAACGTCTCGACCGTTACATCTTTGATAACTTGATCCGCCGATACCCGAGCCATCGCAGAAACCGGGGCCTGAGAATTGGCGCTTAAATTAGGTTCCATGTAAACGCTTTGTCCTGCTGGGGCTTGCGGTTGTGGTTGGCCGCCCGCTGGGCTTTCTGGCATTGTGCCATCAGCGTTCATTTTATATTCCATGATATCTTACCTTTAAATTTGAATCGTTACGTAAGTTTTAAACTTGAATTTTAAATGGTCTCTCTCATATATAAGTGCAAGGGGCACCTTTTTTGCTTAAAACGCTACAATATCAGTCTGATGCCCACATGACTTTATAAACGATAGCAGCCCCTCATTAGAGATTTGAGTTGTTGCGGTATTTTCAAGAGGGTGGAAGTTCAAATACAAACACGCCATCATTTCTTGATCCAAAACCACCCGGACTCGTATTTCAGCGTCATTAATCAGCGTAAATGGTGAAACAGAACCCGGCGAAACCCCTAAAACATCCATCAACAAATCTGGTTTACCAAAGGATAAATGCGCAGAGCCAATCCGGGTTTTTAGATCCTTCATATTCACTTGACGGTCTTCCAGACACACTACCAACCAAAGCTGACCCTTTTTATCTTTTAGAAATAAGTTTTTCGAATGTGCGCCAGATAAGTTGCCACGATGCGCTTTCGCGTCTTTAACCGTAAAAGCAGCGGGATGCTCGACAGTTTGCGTCTCAATACCTAGCTGATTTAAGTACTCAAATAAATTTTCTTTTGTATTTTTCATCTCCTGATACTAGACCTCTGCACTACACGGCTCAAGCAAAGCCTCATTTTTTGAGTCAAAAAGGGACGAGAAAAAAAGCTTAATAATGGGGCTTGCAAAGCCCTGCTCTATGCGTATGATTTGCTCGCCTTTAGGGGAGAAGGTTATAGTCGGAAATTTAGGATACAACTTAAACTTTCAACCAATCTGCTTCTAAGCAAAGCGGGTGTAGCTCAGCGGTAGAGCACTTCGTTGCCAACGAAGATGTCGTGAGTTCGATCCTCATCACCCGCTCCAATCAAAGCCCTTAGGTGGCCCCTAAGGGCTTTGCTTTTAGACTAGGGCCTCATTTGAAATACCAAAAAGGCTCCGGCCTTTATCACAGCGCCAAAGCCTTCTTAAAAATATATGCGTGAACAATTACTTGGTTACTTCTTCCAATAATTTTCGTGTATCACCGTCATAAGTTACGCCGCCAACGAGCGTTGCTGCGCACCAAATAGCTGCGGGTGGGAAAATTAGGATTGCTGCGCATCCAGCTAGGCCTGACGCTTTACCTGGGTTTTCTTTAGCTGATTGAACCACATCCTCAACGATTTTTTCAGCACCATCAGCGTAGCTAGCTACTGGTGACAATAAAATAAGGGCTGCACATAGAAAAGAAAAGAACGTCCGCATATTTTTGCTCCTAAAGTTTACGTTTATTTAGTAAACGAAGTCTGTAAGATTAATTGTAATTTGTGAACCTAAAAACGCGCTTATGTTTCCGTGCCGCCATTTACTTGGATCATTTGGCCATTAATAAATCCACCCTTATCAGACGTAATTAAAGAAACTGCCGCAGCAACTTCATCAGGCTTGCCCAAGCGACCAACCGGAACTCGAGCCAGCATCGATTTAATATGGTCCGCATGTTCAGAATTATCATCTTCAGGACGGATTGGACCGGGCGATATGATGTTCGCCGTAATCCCCCGACCGCCAAACTCTTTGGCCAACGATTTAACCATCCCCCACGATCCATGCTTAGACACAGAAACCGGGGCGCGGCCGTTATAGCCATGAATTGCATTCATTCCGGCAAACGTCACAATTCGCCCCCAGCACCTATCGATCATGCCCGGCAAACACTCCCGGCTCAACCAAAAGGCTGCGTTCATATTGACATTTAAAACCCGGTGCCAGTCTTCTTCAGCCATTTCTAAAAATCCCGCATCCGGGCGAATAGCCGCATTATGGACCAACACGTCAACACACCCGTTTAAAGCAATGGCTTGTGTTGAAATTTGTTTACAGCTTGCCGCTTCACCGACATCACCCATGGCGACAATCGCTTTAACACCCAATTTTTCAGCTTCGGCGGCAACATCTTCACATGCGGCCCGGTCGCTTGATCCATTTATAACGACATCAAAACCATCGGCCGCTAAAGCCAAAGCAACTGCCCGCCCAATATTTCGGCCCGATCCCGTGATCAATACCGTTCTTGTATTTTGTGCCATTTCAAGCCTTTCTTTATTCGTTATCAACCAATATTGGCGCCTCAAAATACGTCAGTTCAGCAACCGACCCATAGCGCCCACCGACATGATCTAACCAATCTTGTGTATGGACAGCTTCGGCTGAGGTTTTATCTTTCCACACATAAAAACCACCAACCTTATCGATACCGTCGTACAAATAATACTTCCGAAGCAATCCGGCAGCGCCTTTATAATTAGGGGCACTGGCTTCAAAGGCAGCCATCACTTCATCGCGTGGTTGAGGAGTTGGTAATTTAATTTGCACAAAAGCTGTAATCATTTTGTTGTCTTTGTTCGTCCAGTTCAAAATAAAAGTTAGCGTCTAGACCCTAACCCAATCGGCCAAAAAATGTCTGGCGGGCCGATACAGAAAGAGCAATCCCCGGCTCCGTATTGTACGCCAAAACAACTAGAATTCGGTTCCCACCTTCAACGGGGGCAACCCGATGAATAGCATCGCGGCCCCGGAATAAAACCAAAGCGCCAGGTTTCAG
Organism: uncultured Rhodospirillales bacterium; assembly: GCA_938074585.1. Taxonomy (GTDB): domain Bacteria; phylum Pseudomonadota; class Alphaproteobacteria; order Rhodospirillales; family Casp-alpha2; genus JABMNT01. The sequence continues at coordinate 10,093 of CALJEW010000133.1, forward strand.
ATTCAAAGTCTCGACCGGTATTTTACCATCCAACACCGCCCTAACACCATCAAAATTCATTTCACCTTTTTCTGAATTACGCATCTCGTTCACATATTCAAACTGACCACCCTTTTCCGGTGCCTTAATCATCAGGGTGATTGCGAACGATGAATTATCAAAATGCCAACCCAGTTCTTGACCCGGTTTGGCGTAGTGTAAATTGATCGACGACAACCGATCTGCATATTCATATAGCGCTTGCTCTCCCAGAATAGTGCACAAAAAGAATTTGAAATCTTCAGAGTTATACAATTGGCGAAGTGGCGATTGCGCGGGGATAATATCATCGCAAATACAGCCTTTTGATGAAATCACTTTCCGATTGCGCGGGTGGTCAGAAGCGAAAGACGGGTCTGCTTCCGTCAAATAAACATTATGTCTCTGTGTACAAAAATACGCTTTGTCGAACCCGTCTAGGGCTTCTTGATATATGGTGGCAATGGCAGGGGCCCGTAAAAATTCACGTAAAATCAACACACCCGCTTGATCTAACGTGTCTTTGCATTTAGCCTTAAATTCCTGATCTAAAACAGGGTGTTTTTCTGTATCAATAATTTGTTGTACTTCCATTTAGCCCACGCCATTTATATCCACATCAAATTTATAGGTATATAGTACCTAAATTTTTTAGCATTCCAAGCATCCTTATTTTAACAGCAATGTTCTCAGATAAAGAACAACCTCATCTAAATCATCCGCTTTTATATTGGCATAATACAGACAACCCATGGGGCGTTATTGGCCATCCGTCTGAACGTATGCTCGTCATAATCATTTTTTTAATTGCCGCATCAAATTTATTTACAACATCCAGCCCTTATTTCACCATCGGTGAATGGCACTAAGTGTAATGCCCCGCAATATTGGCTATCAGACAATAGATCCATCAGCGCGCTGACCTTCACGGATGACTTAAATAATTTTATTTCGGTCCAATTGGCGATGAAAACAAGGTTCACTTCCATTGGAGCCATGCCCGCCAATTCCATAAGATTGATTTGTAAAGCGTACCATAAAATTTCGCCAGATCTCAGATAAAACCTTATGCAAAAAAACGAGCAACCCCCAAATCAATTCAACTTTTAACTCGGTACCCGGTTTTAAAGATCCACCAAACGGTTGCCACACATAACCCCAAAAACAAAAGAACCATGGCAAGGCTCAAGCCCACACCGACATCATTAATTTCATAAAAACTCCAACGAAATCCACTGATCAAATATAGTACAGGATTAAACAGCGTTATCTTTTGCCAAATCGGTGGCAACATATCGATTGAATAAAAACTGCCACCTAAAAATACCAACGGCGTCACAATCAACAAAGGTACGATCTGTAACTTTTCAAAATTATCGGCCCAAATGCCAATAATAAATCCAAGTAAGCTGAAAGAGACAGCTGTCAAAAACAAAAACAAAAACATCCAAAAGGGATGAGCAATTTGCAAAGGTACAAACAATCCGGCAGTCGCTAAAATGATTAAGCCTAAAATAATTGACTTGGTTGCGGCAGCACCAACGTAACCTAAAATAATTTCAAAAGATGAAATGGGGGCCGACATCAGCTCGTAGACTGTACCGGTGAATTTTGGAAAAAAAATACTGAACGATGCGTTTGACACACTGTTCATTAAAATCGAAAGCATGATCAGGCCCGGTACGATAAACGAGCCATAACTAATACCGCCAATTTCAGAGATACGAGATCCAATCGCCGCACCAAAAACAACGAAATACAACGATGTAGAAATAACAGGTGAGACAATACTTTGAAATAACGTGCGCCGTGTGCGCGCCATCTCGAATAGAAAAATCGCTTTTACTGCATATAAATTCATGAGGCATCGCTAACAAGGTTTATAAAAATATCTTCAAGAGAGCTTTGCGTTGTGTTCAAGTCATTGAATGAAATGCCTGCGCTCTGAAGGGCGGAAAGGAGAGTTGTTATGCCTGTGCGTTCGGCTTGCGTATCATACGTATAAGTAAGTTGCGTACCATCATCAGATAAATCCAAACCAAATTTATCAAGGGTTGGGGGGATCGAATTTACAGATTCAGTCAAATCTAAAATCATTTGCTTTTTTCCAAGTTTACTCATCAGTTCTGATTTGTTGTCGATCAAAATGATTTCACCATTATGAATAACACCAACACGGTCGGCTATCGCTTCCGCTTCTTCTATGTAATGTGTAGTCAAAATAATGGTGACGCCCTTTTCTTGCAAAACCCGAACCACGTTCCACATGTCTTTGCGTAATTCCACATCAACACCGGCCGTCGGCTCGTCCAGAAATAGAATACTTGGCTCATGCGATAGGGCTTTAGCAATCAAAACCCGACGCTTCATGCCACCCGAAAGTGCCATAATCATGCTGTCTTTTTTATCCCACAATGACAAATCTTTGAGGACTTTTTCTATATAGGCGGGGTTTGCCGGTTTGCCAAAGAGGCCACGGCTAAAGGTTACTGTTGCCCATACCGTCTCAAACGCATCGGTGGTTAATTCCTGGGGGACCAAGCCGATTAAACTTCGGGTCTTGCGGTAGTCTTTAATAATATCAAACCCATCAACCGTAACGGTACCACCACTTGGGTTTGCGATACCACAAATCGTACTGATCAGCGTTGTTTTTCCTGCCCCGTTGGGTCCCAACAATGCTAAAATTTCACCTCGGCGAATATTTAGGTTTACGCCCTTTAAGGCTTCGAACCCTGATGCATAGGTCTTTGATAAATTAGTGACTTCAATTAAATTTTTCATATCCCGACTATATACACTTTTTCGGTTACGTCAGCGCTTTTTGCAGGCTCCGCTCTACTTGCTGAAATGTACATTGACGAACCCTGCATCTCAGGTCAAAAAGGCTTTGACTTTGATCCCAAGCCATAATGGAGCCAAACCTGTGAAACCACAATTCCCCGCTAATTTTGAAGACCTAGAACGCAGCGGAATTGGCATAATTGCGGTCCAAGGGTTCGGCATGGAAGGCTTGTATCCCTTGTGGTTTGGTGAAGGCAGCGAAACAACACCAAAAGTTATTCGCGATGCCTGCATTGAAGCGTTGGATCAGGGAGAAACATTTTATAACATTCCGCGCGGCCGGGCCGAATTGCGCAACGCCTTAAAAGTCTATCACGATACCTTATATAGTATCGATTTACACCCTGACCGCATTCACGTGCCCGGTTCCACCATGCTAACCGTCATGATCGCAGCTCACATGGTCCTTCGCCCCGGTGATCACGCGGTTATCGTCACGCCGCATTGGCCCAACGTTGAAATGGCCATGAAATGGGCCGGGGCTGAAGTGAGCCATTTCCGTCAAAATTCAGGCAATGGTAAATGGGCATTAAATTTGGACGGTTTGATGGCAGCGTGTACGCCTGACACCAAAATGATTTATTTAAACAGCCCGTGCAATCCAACTGGATATGTCATGGAACGGTCTGACCAAGAACGATTAATGGACTTTTGTCGGTCTCGTGGCATCGTTTTGTTGGCCGATGAAGTCTATCACCGCACGGTTTATGACCGCAATTATGCGCCTTCGTTCCTAGAGTTTGCTGGCGATGATGATCCCTTGATTGTTGTGAACGGCTTTTCCAAAGGGTGGGCCATGACTGGCTGGCGCTTAGGCTGGATGGTCACGCCCAAAGCTTATGAAGAACAAATGGCGGTGTTGTCTGAAATATACAACACAGGCGCGCCCAGCTTTATTCAATTGGGGGCCATCGCAGCGCTCGAAAAGGGTGAAACCGCGCTTGATGGATTGCGCCAAAGTTATAAAGAAAGCTTGATCGTCGCCAACGAAATTCTGGGTGGTCACCCGCGCATCGAACATACCGCCCCAGAAGGCGCCTTTTACGCTTTTCCGCGTATTAAAGGCATAGATGACGGATTAAAATTTGCTGAAGGGTTGTTGTTTGATGCCAAGGTTGGCGTTGCTCCAGGATACACCTTTGGCCCCGAAAACGAAACCCATATACGGCTGTGTTTTGCCATGAAGGCAGACCGATTAGAAGAAGCCTTGCACGCCTTTACTGGATATTTAGACCAAATATAAATCGTGTTAAAAAACACTATTTCATATTAGATTGTTATGGACCCTTTGGTTTTGTACAAGTTTTGGCTAGCGTCCTCATTACAGTACACACGTCTTGATTGATCATGCATTGAGAAGGGGCAAATGATGGCATCAGATATGCCTAATGATCTTTATATAGAACAAGATTTAATCGTTTATTTTCTGACACCATTGCGGCAAAAATATAGTGCACAAATCAAAAGCCATCATCTACGTAAAGAGATCATAGCGTCCCGCACAACCAATTCATTAGTTGACTGGGCTGGGAACACATTCGTTGTTGAGTTTATGGAGGAAGCTGGAAAGTCTGCCGTCGATATTATTCGAGCCCACACCATTGCCCGTGAAGTGTTTGATCTTCGGAACTTATGGGCTGAGGTTGAAGCTTTGGATAATAAAGCTCCAGGTTTTTACTCAAACTGAAATGCTGATGGACATTCACAATTTTTTAGATTGGATTTTTCTGGCTTCTTAAAAGTGGGTCATCAGGCCTTGATATGAAGTCGTACATATGTGTATCTCAAAATGGGATTGCTGAACTTATGAGCAGCGTTAATAAAGCATTGTCCAATCATTATTTAGGTGATGCAAAGAATTGGTTGCGGTGCTATACAGATGAATGTGTTCCGGAAATTCTAGCTTTAAAAACTTCAGGACTCGTTAATTTGTATTCTGGATTAGACATTGTTCGTATCGCAGCCCACAGAAAGTGCCAGGTTTTGGATGGAGCAAAAGTTTACTTTACTGTTGGTACTCGGACCCGCTCAGGTAGCTTAAGGGCCTGAACTGATTCAATGGGAACTGATAATCATTTGCAACAATTAGAAATAGTTACTTTGGTCAAAGAAATTTATTCACACCAACTGGCCCTTGCACGTTCTGTCATGGATAAATCCAAAAAAAGCAAATGCCAAAAAATCTATTGAGGATTGAATTGGTGTTAATAAATCAACCGTTTCAGCAACAGAACAATTGCTGAATGAATTATTGTCAACCGACGTCAATGATCGCTGTAGCTAGTCGAAAAATCAAAACCATGACAGAAAATGATAGCTAGTCCATGGACATATCAAACAAACCACAAAATCCAGCGTCTAGCAAACAGCTTGCGGCTTGGTGTTTGTACGATTGGGCGAACTCTGCGTACCCAACCGTTATAACAACTTTTGTTTTTGCGGCTTATTTTACAAAAGGAGTTGCTGTTGATCCGATCACTGGGACCAGCCAATGGGGCTTGGCCATCTCAATTTCTGCTCTATGCGTTGCCCTAATTGGCCCGTTATTAGGGGCGATTGCGGATCATTCAGGAAGACGGAAGCCGTGGCTTTTTTCCTTCACCTTAATCTCAGCGCTTTGTGCAATGGGTTTGTGGTTTGTGACCCCTGAGCCTGGCTCAGTCTTTATAGCACTTTTTTTTGTTGGGGTTGGTACATTGGCTTTTGAGCTTGGTATGATTTTCTACAATGCCATGCTACCTGATTTATCCCCACTGAGAAAAATAGGTCGCTGGTCTGGCTGGGGCTGGGGGCTAGGATATGTTGGCGGGCTTACTTGTTTAGCGTTAACATTAGTTGCCTTTGTTCAAACAGAAACCCCATGGTTTGGCCTAGATAAAGAAATGGCCGAACATTTGCGTGCAACCGGACCAATGGTTGGTTTATGGATGCTTATCTTTGCAGTCCCCCTATTTGTTTTTACACCAGATAAACCAAGTGGCGTTGGTTTTATCGAAGCGTCAAAACGAGGGATAACATCCCTGATTGAAACTTTTAAACATGTTACCCAACATGCAAATATTACACGATTTTTAATTGCCCGCATGATTTATACCGATGGCTTAAATACACTGTTCGCTTTTGGTGGAATCTACGCCGCAGGATCGTTTGGATTTTCATTTGAAGACCTTATTTTATTCGGTATCGGCATAAACGTAACAGCTGGATTGGGTGCTGCTTCTTTTGCATGGATCGATGATTGGATAGGACCAAAACTCACTATTTTAATTTCTGTCACGGCCTTAACTTTTTTAAGCAGCGCCTTATTACTTATCGACAACGTATTTCTTTTTTGGGTATTTGGTTTGGGGCTTGGTATATTTGTGGGGCCTGCTCAATCGGCAAGCCGCTCGATGATGGCACGATTAGCGCCACCTGAAATGAGAACTGAAATGTTTGGCTTGTTTGCTTTATCTGGCAAAGCAACAGCTTTTTTAGGACCGGCACTGCTCGCAATTATCACCGACGCCTTTGCCAGTCAACGCGCTGGCATGGCTTCAATTGTTGTCTTTTTTATTATCGGTGCGCTTCTTTTGCTGCGGGTAAACGACAAAGATTGAATCAAGCCAGATCGAAACTCATTAAATGCATCCATTTTTTTAGGAGTCAAAATGGGCCCGCCAACACGCGGGGCCCTTTATATAGTTTGGGGTAATTACAACAAAGCGACACTTGATCGTGTGATGGCGTCTTTTTAAGAACATCACCAAGAACCTCTCATACATCTAGAAACGTTGCCCGACGGCTCAACCCTGCTAGATAAAGCAAATATGTTGAATTTATATCCATATGATCAAGTTGGTTTTGCCACGGTGATTAAAAAGATCGATGCCCAACCCACTGTATTGCCTCACAATTCGAATTTTAGCCTAAATGGCAAAAAACAGGTATGGTCCCCTTGTTATCTAGTATGACTAAATGGCCCCCCCTGAAGCGCTTTTAAACAACAACACAAAATAGTAAGCGCCCGATCAAACACCACTTTCATCCAGTTTAAACTGAGCTTTACGTTGCCATCATTTTGCCTGATTTATAGACGAGCTTTACCCACATGAAACAGTCCGTTAAAAATCAATTATGATAAAAAATATATTTCAAATTTTAAGAACTGCCAGCTTAGCGCTGACTTTTGGATTAGCCACTCCAGCGGCGGCCAAGCTTGCGGAAAGTCTAGTGCTTTCTAAACAAGGCGCAACGGATTTGATGCGCATACAAAAACATCTAAATTCTTCCAAAACCTTCAAGGCGCGGTTTCTTCAAGTATCATCGAATGGTGAATATGCAGAAGGCCAAATATTTTTACAACGCCCCGGTCGCTTACGCCTTATTTATGATGACCCAAACCCCTTACTTGTAGTCGCCGATGGCAAACATATCTCATTCATTGATCGTAATATCGATACGGCAACAACGCTTTATTTGAGCATGACCCCGGCTGATTTGATGTTGCGTGAATCAATTGGTTTTTTTGGCAACGATGTGATTGTCACTTCTGTCAACCGAACACCCGGGATTGTCCGTATTGGGCTTATAAATACGGCTGAGCCAGATGCGGGTAGCATTGAACTTGTATTCAGTGACCGGCCCATGGAACTTAGAAAATGGACCGTCACCGATGCACAAGGCATTAAAACCACAGTTTCGTTATTAGGGCCAACTTTCGATGTTCCCCTAAATCCAAACTTATTTAAGTATACCCCTAAACAAAACAAAACTTTCGGGGATAATTAACGCGCTTAAGACCCGCTAAAGCCCCTAAGCAAGTTTTTATTAAAAAAAATACAATGGTTCTTTGCCATGCCAATTCAACAGCAGGGACATCGTAACGCGGCGTTGTGTCATTATCAGATCCGGGGTCGACGTCTGTAAAATTATGTATCATAAATTCATAATTATTAGACATTAATGCCGCTTCATAAACCGGGGCTCCCGTTCCAATACGATTATCCAAACCTGCATTCTGGATAACTAAAGGTGCTGTAATTTGCGATACATCTTCTGGTTTTGTTTGGCGTCAAAAAAACGAAATGGCGGCTGCTTAATCCAGCACGCCCACTGCCATTGAATTTCAACGAAGAAACCAATTCTAAGAAGTATCATTTTCTTCATTTTTCCACTATATTTAACTTAAGGGACTGTAGTTTGCTTGATAGTTAGCTCTATACAAAATGTAATCCCTAAGTCCATTTTTGTATCAAAATGAGTACAGCCTTGGTGGACGATAACAATTATGTTTCTAATGGATTGTTCAAGCCCAGTTCTGGTAGAGCTCGTTGTTATATTTGCTTGCGAAAATCTAATGCGGCCCAGTTCGCCATGATTGTCATTTTCAGGCCCAAAAAAAATAAGGTTTGAATTTTTAGTTCATTTGCTATTCCCATGTATTTACGCAAATTTCTTTTATCAAATCACCAATCACTACAGGCTTAAAATCA
>CALJEW010000134.1 GCA_938074585.1 uncultured Rhodospirillales bacterium
TCTCTATATCGACGTGTTTATAATGTAAATCTATATCGAAGACCTCGGTTGAGCTGATGCCTATCTTGCCTGAACAGACAGCACCCCGAAGGTTTCCATTTAGAATTATTCCACGCGCTTGAATTTTTCCCACTAAAGAAGTAGTTGAAGAAATTTCAATTATATCTCCGACAATATCACCTTTTATTTAACCATTAATAATCAGTGTATCTTTCTTATGAAGATCGCCTATTGTATTAATATAAGACTTCAAAGGAGAAGGTAGTGGGTGTTTATATTCTTGATTGCTCATCTGCAATTCATATTTAATATTTGGGGTTTAAAGTAGACATTTATTGATAACCTTATGACCACATATCAGATGGTGGAACAGTTTGTTGTTAATCTTATGTATAGCGTACATTTTTTTCAAAATATAAAATAATTTCAATATTCTTGTATCACTCAGCATCTCGTTAAATGCGGTGTGACCTTGATCTATTAAAACCCAAGCATCCACAACTAGGTATTGTGTTTACGTTGTTTATCCCGTGTCTACCGAGGCCAACTTAACAAAACTAGTTAAACTAACAGCCCATATATCATCGTTCACTTCGGCCTGCCCTCTTGTGACAACACGATTGTTAACATTGATGTCTATGCCGCCAGCAAAATTGTGATCTAATTCAACAAAAGCACCACGGCCTGGTTTTAAGACCTGTGAAATCTTCATCATTGCTGTCCCCAAAATAGCCATCAACTCGATTTCGACGTCGAGCAAAGCCTGAAGTTCTGTTTCAAGTAAAGTGGCGCTATTTTAGGTTATTTTACTATCAGCCATGTGAAATAATCTTTCCCCGTAATAGTGGAGCAAGAATTAACGTGGTTTTCCTTCTGAATATGCTTCAGGAGGTAAATAGAGAGATTGCATCTCTTTTCCTAATTTATTTATTTGTCGGAAAGAAACAGTTTCACCTGCTTTATATAATTTCTGTTTGCAACTTACCGCACCATTTTTGAAATTTGACGTAAAACAGAATATGCCATCAGATTTTACGTACCATTTTCCTATTAAGCCGGGGGATGTATCTACTATATGCTCCATTGAGCCATCTGGTGCAAAATACCAAGTGAGAAGTACTCCACGACCTGTCCGCCGCGTGAGCGTCTTGTTCGAAAGAAACGCCGTGCCTTCCGGCCCGGTCATTTTATTTGCTGCAGTTTGCGGATACATTTTTTTTAGTTCTCTCAACGCGTCAGAAGTAGCAGCAATTGCATCTGTCGCTCCCCAACTGAAAGAACAGAATCCTACAAATAGCGCCAAGATAAATATTTTTTTCATTCGTCTGTTTTTCCTAATTATTTCTCGTAAAACTTACACGCCTATTTGTTGAAATAAAAATAATAATTTCAACGTGCAAAGTCTAACTTCATAAGGATCTCAATCTACGGCCTAGGGCGTGATCTTAGACCCACCGAGCATTATCAGTTTCAATTACTGGGATACTCTAATGTGTGTTGGGTTATGGAAAGGCTTATGGCAAGAAGTGGACAATAAAAACTAGTCAGGGCCAAATATGAAATTCTTAAGATCAACTCTAAGCTCTCTTTTGGAATTCATAAAGTTGGTGGAAAGCTTCGAGAAGAAAGTGCCCGGTTTCTTGTGAGCTATCCATGCCCAAATCCTGAAAATTCCTTGGCTATTGACGGCTTTGTCATGTAGGAATGCTTATGTATTTTATACATTCGTTTTAAATGCTTATGCACTGACTGGCATAACATGCCTCAATTAAGGAACTCTCGATGCGCCCATTTTCACTCTCTATCATATTCACTTTTCTGCTTATAGCACCAGCATTCGCAGCGGAAATGACGGTTTATAAGGACCCTAATTGTGGCTGTTGCGGTAACTGGGTGAAGCACATGGAAGCAGCGGGTCATTCAGTCAACACCATCAACACTGAGGGTATGGACAATATAAAGACAACCCTCGGTGTGCCTGAACAGTTGCGTTCGTGTCATACAGTAAAGATTGACGGCTACCTTCTCGAAGGCCATGTGCCTGCCGCTGATGTCGAGAAGCTGCTTTCCGAGCGTCCAAAAGCACGGGGTCTTGCCGTTCCCGGTATGCCGATAGGTTCGCCCGGCATGGATATGCCCGGAGTTTCCCCTGACAGATACAAGGTAATCCTCTTCGGTGATAAGCAAGTTCAGGTTTATTCGCATTATTAATACCTAATCAGACGGACTTCGAACTGCCGGACCCAATTAAAATAATGCCTTAGTGGGAAACTGCTTCGGCGTTTATTTTTAAACTCTGACACTGCCTAACAACTGGGCTGAAACACAGTGGCTGAAAATCCATTCATCACATCCCTGCTCTCTTTCATAACTTCGCTCGTCAATTATAGTGATAATACTAATTGGAGATACGCTATTTTAAAGCTATCCAAACCACCAAAAATTTCCAATAATAAGCTTGGGATAGCCTATATGGCTGGGGGCATGTTCCTGTTTGCTGCAGTTGACATGCAAGCCAAGTTTCTAACCGAAACCCTGCACCCTCTACAAATTGTTTGGGCACGGCAATTCGGCCTTTTGTTGGGTGTTTTGTTGATATTAGCATATCGGGGCTTTGGCATTCTTCGTACTCAGCATTTAGGGCTACAAGTTGCCCGGGGCGCTATGGCTGTCGGTTCGGCATCTATATTTGTATATGCGGTCAGTTTTGTTTCGTTAGTGGACGCGACTACAGTCACCTTTGTTGCCCCTTTTATGGTTACGCTGATTGCTGCGTTGGTGCTGCGTGAGCCTGTAGGTATTCGTCGATGGACAGCCGTCGCTATTGGGTTTGGTGGGGTTCTCATCGTGACCAGACCGGGGATGGGGGTCGTTCATCCTGCTGTATTACTCGTCCTGATTGCTGCACTTCTATTTGCCCTTCGCCAAATTGTATCGCGGGTCGTGGCAGGGACTGACCGGATCATAACAACAGTTGCCTACACGGCGTTAGTTGGAAGCGCGATCATTACGATTCCCCTACCCTTCGTATGGCGTACGCCCGAAACGTCATTTGAATCTGTTTTGTTGGTTAGCATAGCCCTGATTTCTGCGGTTGCCGAAACATTAGTGATCAAGGCACTAGATGTCGCTGATGCTGTTGCTGTAGCGCCCGTGCACTATTCTATCATCATATGGGCAACATTCTACGGCTTTATAATCTTTGATCAGCTACCCGATATGTGGACATTGTTTGGAGCATCCATCATAGTCGTTATGGGGATGTATACGCTGTATCGTGAATGGCGCGTAAAGTCCTGTTAACCCCAACTTATTACCGAGGAATAGATTTACCGTTCTGAGAATTTGATTAGATGGCTCAAATCAGGTTTGTCTTGTTTGCTGCCCAAACAGTGATGTTATCCTATCTTTTGCTCTGTATTCGCTCGGAGGTATCGTTTCTGATTTTTTTTCAGCGGGCTTAACAAAAGTTCTATTAGGTTCAGTTGGCTCAAAGAAGGCCTTATCAAGCAAAACGGATTGCGCGACAAGTTTTACTTCTTGTCCTTTTATTTCCATTATACGAAAATGTGGAGGTAAATAGGGGTTATCGAGTAAACTCACAACCTCCCATGTCGATTTAATAGTTCCAAGTTGGACAAATAAATCTCCGAGTTGAGCCTGTTTCTGTTTTCTTTTAAACATCAAATATCCTTAAATTCAAATTGAATAAATGTTTATTGGAAAATAGTTAATAAAATAGTAACAGCACCCCATTAGCAGTATAAGGATTGGTTACTTTTTCCGCTCGACTTTTTATCCGAATACTTAATAATGGATAATAGACATAGGTTGGCGAACCTTGAATACATAAGACGTATTGTTCATTATCAATGTTGACAAGCTTAAGTCATATATTTAGTTAATTAAGTCTGTAACTCTGCACTAAAGTGTTACAAATCCATATCGCAACCTACTTCTAATATAGCCATTTTGG
>CALJEW010000135.1 GCA_938074585.1 uncultured Rhodospirillales bacterium
CCATTTTATATTTTTCAATTAAGACCGTGCTGCTCCCCATTTGGGCGGATCCTGTAGCAACCGACAATCTGCCAGAACCCGTGCCAATAATACACATATTAATGTTTAGTTTCTTCACCACCTTTTGGTCCCATTTACATAATCACAAATTATTTTATAATCTTCTTATAAACGATAGGGACCAATGCAAGGATCCCAAGACAAGTGATCGGCCATACAATTTCCGGTTTGAATAGAATTTCCTCAGGATCAAGGACGCCGCCTGCGTCTAAAACAGCCCCTAAACCACTTCCAACCCAACAAAAAATGGCGGATCCGGGAATGATCCCCAACGCCGTAGCAATAATAAAAGTTCGCGCCGGAACTCCTAAAAAGGCCGGCACTAAATTGACCAGCCAAAACGGGAAAAGTGGAACCAAACGTAAAAACAGTAAGTAGCTCAGGGCATTTGATTGAAATCCCGCTTCCATTTTCTGGACAGTTTTCCCAGTTTTCTGTTTAAAAAAATCAGCTAAACAATATTGAGCCAAAATAAAAACAATAAAGGCCCCCAATGTTGCAGCCATAACCACGTAAAAAGTTGCTTGAAGGGTACCAAAAATAAACCCGCCTGCCAGCGACATCCACGTCGCGCCCGGCAACGATAATGCGACAACAGCTGTATAAATAGTAAGGAACCAAATAATAGTCATGACTTGATTGAGTTGATACCATTCCATAAGGCGGCCCCGATTATCGCGCAAGGCTACAAACGATAAATACTGATCAAAGCCCATAATAAAAAAAATGATAATGGCTAAAACCACAACAGCAATTGGTATGATTTTACCAATGGTGAAATAAACTTTAGGTACTACTTTAGGGGCATCTGTCGCTTGCGTTATCCGAGGATCTTTCAAAACTTCTAGCTCTCAACTTCTATTCAAATACAATTTGGGCGGCCCATCTGACATAGATATTATTCTACTGTAAAAATAGACGCCCGGGTAATACTGTTAATAACATTTCTGTGAAGATGAAATGAATAGATCCCGACACATGGCCTAAGCCAGCGTGTTAAAATCTTCTAAAAGAATTCTGATCCGCCCAGAATCGACCTGATCCATAATCAAATTAGCCCGATTAGATGCTGCAACGGCATCAATTTCACGAATGCGCTGTTTAACCCGAGGGATATTAGCCGGTGACATAGAAAGTTCCCGCAGCCCCAAACCAATCAGCAATGCCGTAAGTTTAGGGTCGCCCGCCATTTCACCACAAATACTCACTGGAATCCGCGCCTTCATGGCGGCACCTGTTGTAAATTGAATAAGCCTTAAAACGGCAGGATGAAGAGTATCAAACAATTCTGCTACGTGCTCATTAACCCGGTCAACGGCAAGGGTGTACATGGTTAAATCGTTCGACCCGATGGCCAAAAAATCACTAACTTGGGACAATGCATCGGCAGCTAAGGCAGCGGCAGGCACCTCAATCATTGTCCCCAACGCAGGCAAGGCGGACGGGATTTTGATCTTTTTACGTTTTAATTTGGCCGCCGCACTTTCCAGAATTTTACGCGCTTTCTGCACCTCGTTAACGGTTGAAACCATGGGCAATAAAATTCGAATAGGCCCATAGTTTGATGCCCGCAACATCGCCCGGAACTGCATTTCTAACAACTCTGGTTTCAGCAAAGAAAGCCTAATCCCCCTTACACCAAGCGCCGTTGTCGCACTATCATCCATTTCCCCAATCACCGCTTGGGACGCCTTGTCCGCTCCAACATCCAAGCTTCTAATTGTCACTGGATAGCCGTTCATGCCTTCAACAATTTGTCGCATAATGGCAAACTGCTCATCTTCGCTGGGCAATGTTCGGCGATTCATGAACATAAATTCACTGCGCAACAAACCAACACCTTGGGCTCCAACTTGTTCAACCATAGCCATCTCAATGGGCAGCTCGACGTTCGCTTGCAAGCGGATTTCAGTGCCATCGCGGCTAATAGCTGGTTGGGTTTTTAAGCGGGCTAAGCGTATTGATACTTTGTCTAATTCAGCCCGGCGTTTATCAAACCGTTTCAGCGTATCGGCGTTGGGATTAACAACAATTAAGCCCGCAGACCCGTCAATAAGTACCCGGTCGCCCGTTCGCACCCCTCCCATTAGGCCAACCACCCCCAAAACGCTTGGAATGGCTAACGCGCGGGCCATTATAGCCGTGTGGCCTTCAGCTCCGCCCAAAAGAGTGCCGGTTCCACTCACACTTGTCGGGTCCAATTGCGCCATATCAGACGGACTTAAATTTTCTGCAATCACAACACTACCCTTTGGCAAGGCGCTGAGTGGTCTGAGTGGGTGTTTGCCCAAATTCAAAAGAATTCGATTTCCAACTTCACGGATATCATCCAACCGAGCTGCGATATACGCATCATCCATTGCTTGAAAAGCTCCAGAAATTTGAGCTATTTCCATTTGAACCGCGGCTTCAGCATTAATCCGTTGTTCGCCAATGCGCTTTTCTGCGCCCCTAACTAAACGGGATCCATCGAGCATTAATAAATATGCATCCAATAAAGCCCACAGTTCTTCACCCGCGCCATTAGCCATTTCTTTAGCCCGACTTTGCAAACGACGGACTTGGCGTTGAGCAAGTTTGACGGCCCGAACCAACCGATCTTCTTCGGTTTTTACGTCTTTCTTTTTAATTACGTATTCAGGGATATCGACAATGCCCATTTCGCGCACATGAGCAATGCCTGATGCAATGCCGGGCGAAGCGCCAAGTCCTGTAAAGCGGAGTTCTTTACTCACACATTTCCCCTAACACCTTTAATCTTCGCCGAATTTACCTTCAATGAGCTCGATTGCGGCCTGCATTGCTTGTTCTGCATCGTTTCCCTGGGCGAATAATTCAATATCGCAGCCAATTGCCGCGCCCAACATCATCAAACCCATTATTGAGCGTGCGGATACCATTTGCCCGCATCGGCTAACGCTAATTTCAGCTTCGAATTCCGATGCCAATTGTGAAAACTTTGCAGCGGCACGGGCATGAAGCCCGCGTTGATTAGCAATCGTTACAGCGCGCTTTAGCGGACTTGTTGACATTAGTCGCCCTGAACCAACAATTGTGAAGCAATATTTATATATTTTCGCCCAGCTTCTTGAGCACTGACAATCGCTTGCTCCAACGTCTCTTTTTCACGGACCGATGCCAATTTGATCAACATTGGTAAATTAACCCCCGCAATCACTTCAATTTTGGCTTTATCCATAATCGAAATTGCCAAATTAGACGGCGTTCCACCAAACATATCGGTTAATAAAACAGCTCCATCACCCTCATTTGCCTTAATTGCACTGTCCAATATTTCACTGCGCCGGAGTTCCATATCATCATCCGGGCCAATACAAACAGCTATTACATTAGTTTGGGGGCCAACAACGTGTTCCAAAGCTAAAATCAATTCTTCCGCCAACCGTCCGTGAGTTACCAGCACTAAGCCGATCATAATAGTAAAGTCCTTTTACTTCGTAAGTTCTGAATTAATGTTATATCATTCGATCCTTGAATTGGGGACTCAATTTTGCACTTCACGGATATCCCGGTGTTTTACTTGGACCGGAAACTTATGCTCTTGAAGCGATTTTGCAAGCTGTTCGGCAGTAAAAACCGATCGATGTTGCCCGCCGGTACAGCCAATGGCAATGGTCAAATAACTTTTCCCTTCATGGTCATACCGCTCTAACAAAAAATTTAGCATATTGACTAGTTTTCCAAAAAACGGATCGAAGCCCTCATCAGACAGAATATAATCTGCGACTTCGTTGTCTTTGCCCGATAAGGGCCGCAAGATAATATCGTAATACGGGTTTTTCAAAAACCGAACATCAAAGACTAAATCCGCATCGCGGGGAAGGCCATTTTTAAATCCGAATGATGAAATAAAGACTGATAATCTGGCCGCCCTGTTCAGCCCAAACTGACCATCCAAGGTCCGTTTCAAGTCGCCTAATTCCATTTCAGACGTATCGATTAACAACGATGCATGTTCGCGCAACGCTTCAATTTGCTGGCGTTCTTGGCAAATTCCATCTGATACCGGGCGATCTTTAGCCAAGGGATGGCGCCTCCGGGTTTCTTCATAACGGCGGACCAAAATTTCATCATCGCAATCCAAAAAAACCATTTCGATATTAGCTTCTTGGCGACGGGTTAACCCTGCAATTTTTTTTAGCACCGCTTTAGCATTAAAATCACGTGTTCGGATGTCAATACCAATTGCCGTATTATCTTCAAACCCACCAGGTGAAATCAGGCGGTCAATTAACGATATAGGGACATTATCAATTGCTTCGTAGCCCATGTCTTCAAAGGCGTTTAGGGCCGAGCTTTTGCCCGCGCCTGAGATGCCCGTGACAAGGACAATTCGCGCCGCATCTTTGGACGCACCTTGAACATCATCGTGTTCGTTATTTTGAGTATGGTCATTCGTTTCAGTCATCGGTCCGCATAATAGAGCCTGAGACGAGCCCGCTGACAAGCCTGACTTTCGCCTCGGCTGAGGATGCCGAAGGATCTATTAGAAAACAAGGGAGATCAATGCCACATAAAACTTCTGTCCGGGTGTCCAGCAAGCGTTCAATTTCAGTTCTATTAACCAAATCGATCAGCCCCCAAACACGTACGCTCGACCCATAAGGAACCTCAATAATCCCAATACCTCGGACTTCTAATAAACCACTTAACCGGTCCGGTGCGCGGCCGATCAACACCCCGTCTACACAAGTCAAATCAACTCGATCATCTGCAATCAATTGGGCTGAGCGCTCCATCAACCGCAATGCTAAGTCGGATTTTCCACTGCCCGATGGGCCACGTAATATCAATCCAATGCCATCAATACTGATGCATGTTGCATGAATTTGGGTGGCGTTAACGGTCATATTTCCACCTTTGGAAAAGACACGCTAAACCGGGCCCCAACCACTTCACCATCAATGTCGATTCTGTTTGATGCTGTAATTGAGCCTTCATGCGCTTCAACAATTTGTTTCGATATATTTAATCCCAAGCCGGAATGGGTGCCAAATTTTTCTGAATCCGGCCGTTCCGTATAAAACCGCTCAAAAATTTTCTGCTCTAACCCCGTTGGGATTCCCGGTCCTTCGTCATCGACATAGATACAGATTTCTGAGCCCGTTTGCACCACCGCCAGCGTTATACGCCCTTGCTTAGGGCTGAAGGAAAGGGCATTTGTAATTAAATTTTGGAAAACCTGAGCCAAACGACCATCCATACCCGCCATCACTAACGAGCCTTTATCCCCATCAATATGTTCCAATCGGACCTTTGGTGAACCCGCGTTATAATCGTTATGCATATCGACAAGCGTTGCCAGCATCGCCCCCATATCGACCAAATCAAATTTGGTTCGTGACAGCTCCGCATCTAAGCGCGACGCATCGGAAATATCGCTAATCAACCGGTCTAAACGAACCACATCTTCTTGAATGATAGTCATTAGCTTGGCTTGCTGTTCTGGGTCCTTTAACCGCGCGGCAGTTTCAACCGCGCTGTGCAACGAGGTTAGGGGATTTTTAATTTCGTGTGCAACGTCAGCGGCAAAACGCTCGGTTGCATCCATCCGCGCCCACAATGCATCGGTCATTTCACGCAAAGTGGTTGCCAATTCGCCAATCTCATCACGCCTGGCCGACATATCAGGGATTTGGTGCTGACGGCCAAAATCATGACTGACCAATTCGGCGGCTGCGGCTAAGCGCTTTAAGGGCCGGGCGATAGTTCCCGACAAATAAATCGACAACAATACTGTGACCGCAATCGCCACGGCAAAAACTTCTAAAATGCGCCTACGCACTTCATACAGTGCCGCATCAATGGCGCTGGACCCTTTAGTCAGCATCAGTGCACCCAAAACCTGTTTGTAACGTTGCACTGGAACCGAAACACTTAACACCAGCAGGTCTCCCTTGCCCGCCTTAACTGATTTAATGTATTCCCCATCTAATGACGCAACCGCTTCAGGATAATCGGTGATACGTTGATCCGGGCGCTCTATATACTGCGGAAATTGTCGGCCCGGTAAAAACCTCAACATAATATGGTCAAACACATCAAAGGCTTTGCTCAGCATGCTGACGGACCCTTTGGCCGGGGGAAGCTCTTCAATTTCAATCATCCGACCTGCACCAACCAAGCGCCTAGAATCGGCAATGATTTGACCATCTTGGCGAAATAAGCGGGCCCGTGTGCCCGTTGTTTTAACCAATCTGCGGACCATTTGTTTGGATATGTTCGAAACCCGGTAATGCCCTGATGCCGTTTCTGTTACCGCCCCTTCACTCAACGCCACAGCAAACATTTCTGATTGCGTCGCAAGGGCCGACAATTCAGCTTCAATCAAATTATTTTTGTATTCATCCAAAAACAAAATACCCGCGACTAATAAGCCAAGCGCCAGCACATTAACCGCCAAAATACGCCGAGTGATTGGGGAAATGAAGCTAATCCGCCGCCATTTTTTATGTGATGTATCTGCCCCCGTATCCATCTAAGCGTCAGACCACAGTATAGCGATAACCAACGCCATACAGCGTATCTATCCCGGCAAATTCATCATCAACGGCCTTAAATTTGCGGCGCAACCGCTTGATGTGGCTGTCGATGGTGCGGTCATCGACGTAAATATGTTCGCCATACGCCGCATCGATTAATTGATCGCGGTTTTTGACGTGACCCGGGCGGCGTGCTAAGGCTTCTACAATTAAAAACTCAGTCACCGTCAAATTGATCTCGTCGCCTTTCCACGAACACAAATGCCGAGCGGGGTCCAAAACCAAATCCCCGCGTCGCATAATGCTATCTCCATTTTCATCATCCGACTTCGCTTCATGGCGACGAAGCACAGCGCGAATGCGTTCCAGCAACAAGCGCTGAGAAAAAGGCTTTTTGATATAATCATCCGCACCCAAGCGAAGACCCATAATCTCATCAACCTCATCGTCTCTCGAGGTTAAAAAGATCACCGGTAATTTATCTTTCTGGCGGAGTTCCGTTAGCAATTCCAGGCCATCCATGCGCGGCATTTTAATATCTAAAATGGCCAAATCAGCTCGTTTGCGGACTAACCCTTCTAATGCTTCCGCGCCATCGCCATAGGTATCGACTTTGTATCCTTCATCCACTAGGGCAGCAGAAAGCGATACCAGAATATTTTGATCATCATCAACAAGTGCGATAGTAGCCGTCATGGAGGAACCTCATATGTCATTTATCTCTATTTAGGCCTTCAATTGTGCCTATGGCAACCTTCCTAAACAGCAATTATGGCAAAATTTTAGTTCGATTGTGACAAACTCTTTATCATCGGTTGACCAAAGTCCCAGTTACACAGTATATTAGCTTCAAGTGGTGCCCTTATTTAGACGACGAAGTCTGGGGCTTAAAAGGGAATACGGAAGGGTTTACCTATTAAGGAACCCGAGCCGAAGCTGTCCCCGCAACTGTGAACGGCAAGTTGATATTACTGATGCCACTGGGAAACTGGGAAGGCCAATATCAATGAAGAACTGTGAGCCAGGAGACCTGCCGCTAGATTGTGCTGTTGTCATGACAGTTCGAACACTTGGCCTAATTGGCCACAACGGAGGATTATAAAGATGAAAACACAAGCTAAAGCTATTAAGCAAGATACCGTAACTGTCGTTACAAACCGAATGGCTCCTGTGATTGCGGCACTAATGGTTGGTTCATTTTTAGTGCTGAGCGCTGGATTTGCGAATTCGACAACCGTCCATAACGCCACACACGACGCGCGCCACGCCTTTGCGTTTCCCTGCCACTAAAAGATGTTTAAAGCCATTTTTACGGCTGCGCTTCTGACGGGTTTACTCGGCGGTGTTGCAATTTCCCTTGTTCAAGAGTTAACGACGACACCGCTGATTTTTCAAGCGGAAGAGTATGAGAGTGCCGACGCCTCATATGGGCAATTTAAGATGGCGTCTTACATTTTGGCCCATGGCGAAGAGACACACGTTGCTGCGGGTGAAGAGCAATGGGCCCCAGAAAATGGAATTGAGCGCTTTGCCTACACAGCCTTAGCCAACATTCTTTTAGGAGTTGGATTTGCCTTGCTTTTGACTGCCAGTTATTCGATGCAAAGTGGCAAAATAAACGGCCGAACGGGCGTGATTTGGGGTATGGCTGGGTTTGCTATTTTCACCTTATCGCCCAGTTTAGGTCTGGCCCCTGAAATTCCGGGATCAATGGCTGCTGAATTAGCAGAACGCCAAAGCTGGTGGTTAGCTGCAGCGGCATCTACAGCGCTTGGGCTATGGCTGATGATCTTTCGTAAAGGCGCTTTATTCTGTACTGTTGGACTGATTGTTATCGCCTTACCCCACGCCATTGGCGCGCCCCATCTAGAAGAATTTGGCGGTCTTGTTCCGGCTGAGTTAGCGGGACAATTTGCTGCGGCTTCGATTGTCACAGGAGCTATTTTTTGGGTTATGCTGGGCTGGTTAAGTGGGTCTCTCTACCAGCGCCATACGGGCTAAACTTGAAACCTAGAATCTGGGCCTGCTATGGCACTTAAAAAATTAGAAGCCATCACCCATTCTCGCCAATTGGTGCGCTCTGGGCGATCGGCGGCTTTATCCACAGCCCTATCAACCCATGACAGCTGGCCGTATGCATCGTTCGTGACCTATGCACCCGATCAGATGGGCTGTCCGATTTTTTTATTTTCTGATATTGCAGACCACGCAAGTAACTTAAAGTTTGATTCCCGTGCATCCCTGCTGGTTGAGCAAACCTCAGGCCGCAAAAATCCGCAAACCGGCCCACGGGTGACGCTGGTAGGGAAAATAAAAAAAACCAAAGACACCGCCCACGCGAAGCGCTTTTTAGCCCACCACCCCAGAGCCGAAATGTATTCAGGGTTTGGTGATTTTAATTTCTATCACATGCAGATCGAACGCGCCCATTATGTAGGCGGGTTCGCCAGTGCAGTTTGGTATCGGGGTAGTGAATTTCTTACAGATTTTGAGCTGGCCCAACAAATGGTCAGTTCCGAAGCCGATATCATTGAACACATGAACACAGATCACACTGACGCCGTTGATTTGTATGCAAATAAGCTACTTCGGCGCAAAGGTCAGGGCTGGAAAATGATTGGCATCGATGCCGACGGCATTGATTTGATGAAAGACGAGCGCTTAGCCCGCCTCTCCTTTGCCTCTCCGCTCAACAATGCAAACGAAGCCCGTGCCCAATTGGTTTCCCTAGTTGCGAAAGCGCGGTAGTAATGCCTTAATCTGATTTTGGCCGGAACCACAGCGTTTCATCATCCAAGTATTTAATCCCCGGACTACCCATTTTCAAAATCCTGAATGTATGTTGGCTTTGTAATTGGGCTTTCTCAATTAGGCTTAAATTGAAGCCACTGATTCCATTATAACCGCCGCAACATTCAACAAAATGATGAAGATTAAGTACGCATCACAAAACCGGCTCAACCAACCTTCTTCTTTTGATGCTTCCAAGACTTCATAAACACGCTGTCGAATATCATTTATGGGCTCAAGTTACACATACATTCGAGAGCAAAACCTTAGGACACAAATGCAGGTGAATGTGTTGAGCGGGCTTTAATGTCCAACACCAAAGGAGCCAGTTTTAATCGAATAATCCACAGCAACTCCATAATCAGGATCGTCATCGGCATCGACCATTAATTGTCCGGCCCGGTTCAACAAACGATGGCAATCATGGGTCAAATGGCGCAACTGCAATGTCTTACCATGTTTTTCATATTTCATGGCGATATCTTCAATCGCTTGTAGGGCAGACTGATCAACCACACGGCTATACTTGAAGTCGATAATAACCAAATCAGGGTCTTCGTTAGGCACGAATATCCGGGCAAACCCGGCAACTGAGCCAAAAAACAACGGCCCTTCCATTTGATAGATTTTCGAGCCATCTTCCATGATGGAGGTTAAGGCATGCAATCGCATTGCGTTGTTCCAGCTATAAGCCAGAGCTGAGACAATAACTCCAACCACAACCGCAATCGCCAAATCGCTAGCAACAGTGACCACAGTCACCAGAATCATAACAACTACATCGGTCATTGGAATACGCCGCAAAATGGTCAGACTTTGCCATGCAAATGTACCAATAACCACCATGAACATAACACCAACCAAAGCAGCCAGTGGGATTTGCTCAATCATACTGGATGCATAAACGATGAAAATCAGCAAAAACAAAGCCGCAGAAACAGCAGAAAGGCGCGTTCGGCCTCCAGATTTTACGTTGATCATCGACTGCCCGATCATGGCACAACCGCCCATACCGCCGAACATACCCGTGACCGTATTGGCAATTCCTTGGGCAACGCATTCTTGTGATGCACCACCAACTTTGCCCGTAATTTCGCCAACCAAGTTGAGTGTCAACAAGCTTTCAATTAAACCAATGGCTGCCAAAATGACGGCAAACGGTAAAATAATTTTCAACGTTTCAAAAGTCATCGGAATCGAAGGAATGTGGAACTCGGGTAAGCCACCTTTAATCGATGCCAAGTCGCCAACGCGCGGCACATCAATGCCGAAATAAATAACAAGCCCCGCAACAACCACAATGCCAGCCAACGGCGCTGGAATGATCATTGTAATTTTAGGCATAACCCAAATAATTAACATCGTCAAAACAACCAAGCCCAACATCATCACCAACGGCCATCCAGCCATCCACTCTTTAATGCCATCCACACCGGTCACTTGAAATTGGGTTAACTGGGCTAAAAATATAACAATCGCCAAGCCGTTAACAAAGCCCAACATGACGGGGTGGGGAACCAAACGGATAAATTTACCTAAGTGGAAAACCCCTGCCAAGATTTGCAAAACCCCCATCAAAACAACGGTCGCGAATAAATACTCAATCCCGTGTTGGGCTACAAGTGCTACCATAACAACAGCCAACGCCCCCGTAGCACCAGAAATCATGCCCGGACGCCCACCCATAACCGCCGTCACCAAACCAACAATGAACGCAGCGTACAAACCTACAAGCGGATGCACACCCGCCACAAACGAAAATGCCACGGCTTCAGGAACCAGCGCTAAGGCAACAGTCAGCCCTGAAAGAAGTTCCGTTTTAACTCGGCCCAGTGAAAAGGGCATAATATCGCCATCTTTCCAGTCGCCACCAGAAATCCTATTAGCAAGCGCAGCCAAGGTATTTTTAGTCACAGTTATGTATTCCAGCTTTTAGAGTTTTATAAGTTGCCTCCTAATAAAGCATTCAGCTCATATTGCAATGGACACAAGCCCCTAAACCCGCGTTTCGGTTACTAAACTTCATAGTACATCAATAATGCCGATAAAGTGGCAATCGATAAGATCGACGACAACACCACCGTAGCCGATGCCGGCGCACAGCTAAGCCGTATTGTTGCGCCACCACAAATGCCGGTGATCTAATAGGCAGGGAGGCCAAAATTAAGGCAGAATCGCCCCAAAAAGGGTCCATCTCAAAAATATAAGTGACGCAAATAAACGTAAACACCGGCTGAACAATGACCTTTAAAATTTAGAACCAAAAAATTTCAACCAAATCCTCTAATAACGAATGGCCAATCAACGACAATCCTGTCGCAAACAAAGCAACCGGCCCAGATGAAGACGCCAATAAATCCAATAAATATCCATTAGAGATGGGCAAGGGGATGGAATATGCAGAAAACACCACGCCCAAAACAGACACCACCAGCATTGGCTTTTTC
>CALJEW010000136.1 GCA_938074585.1 uncultured Rhodospirillales bacterium
ACAACCCACTGGATAGAATTCATTACGCCAACCCGGGACTAAACCATCCGCCCGCAACGCATTAATGACAACAGCCATGGCATCTGTTCGGCTATCATAGCTATCAAATTTTGGATTCAAAGTGATTTGATCGTCTTTATATAAAAGTGTCCCCGGAAATTCTTTTAAAGGCCCAAGCGCTTGGCGGGCAATGCCGCCTAACCGCTCCATTCCGACACAAAAATCAACGTATTCATCCACTTTATACGACGCACACGCATCAATTCGATCCATCAAAGCCATACCAATAAGCCGCCTTATTTTAGTTATCAAATAAACTGAGTTTGTTTTTGGCTTGTTAGAACAGCTGTCACTAAAAAACAACCGCGTAACGCCCGGGCTTGATGCTCGGCTTCCGTCTGATCCATGTTTGAGAATTCTAAATCAATATGCATATATTCCACCATTGACCCCATTACAGATGAGTGACACTGATTTGGAATACGGCCCAATTTTGCAAATACCTCTAAGATGCGGGGTAATGTTGCTGGGTTGCTGTCGGCCGTTACGGAAAAACAAACGATAGAAATCTGCGGATAAACATCCGTAGGATATAAGGAATGGGCCATTTGAAAAACTTTCAACATTTTATATGGAAATTCAGCACGACGGTCCCGGACCTCAACGAGAATGAGAGGCCGGGCCTATAATTCGCTGAATTGCAATCTCTGTTGTTGATTTTAATAGGTACATATTAGTCAAATCATACGCCTGAATTAGCTATGGTCAAGGCGATTGAAAACATCTTTATGAGCCAGATATACTGGTTCCTTAATATTCATAATAATCTTGTGTCAGTTCTTGATCATTTGTACGCAATAAATATGAGACACAAGACCGTCCTCTCCTTTAAAAGGCAGGGAGGATTGACTGGAAGTGAACGTGACATCTATTGGGCTTCAGTATCAGGCTGGTAAATAAAAGGGAGGCTTTTTTAACCACAACTTCCTGATATTCTATAACATTACCTACTTTCACGTACGAGCCTAATATATCAGAAGTTTTCTCACCCGTCATTTCTACACCGATCAATCTGACTCGTTCATTCTCCCCAAAATCGATAATAAAAATCAAAGGGGTATTGCTATACGTCAAAGATCATGGACCAGGGCAACAATTTTGGCATAACTTATTCAGCTTAAAACAACTACGACTCGAGGCCCGATTATCGCATTTTAAACGCTCCCAGTACGTAAATACCAATGATAATGACCAGGCAACTGCTCTGAATTAGTATCAAAACATAACCGGTGCCAATCACGCCCAACCTTTTGTCAATTTCAATTTGCCCTAATACAACTTTTTGTTATCAATATAAGATTAATAAAAGGGTTGATTCATACGAGTAAACAAAAAAAACCGATCTTCAAAAAGATCGGCTTTAATATCGCTTTAACACCAACTTAGCCGTATTAGGCAGCGCGGGTTTTGCGCTCTTTTGAAGGCTTAACATACGCCCGTTCGCAATGCGCTAAGCAATAGGGTTTATCAGAAATTGACGGCTCGCCACAAAAATGAAAATCGTCTTTTCCAGGTTCACCTTCTGGCCAGCTGCACATGCCTGGGCGCAAAGCGCCTAGGCTGATAACTTCAGCCGGACGTGGCTTTTGCTTGATGGGAGAACCCCGCTTTGACAATCCAAGCCGGTGCACCTTACCAACCACAGCATTTTTCGTAATTCCAAGCTTCACCCCAATGGCGCTGGTCGGCAAACCTTCGTTCCATAGGGCAATAAGCACGCTAATGTGTGTTGGCGTCCATTCAAATGACATAATTTTATTCCTATTTCCCCCGCACCATCCCGAATTGCCCAATATATTTGAGTTGGTGCGATACCTCCAATTAACCAAAGACTTACTGTCTCAACAACAATAATATAACAATATTTAGACAACAACTGCAAGTACCTATACTACATGTTGTAGGTACTTCCCTTGTGGATAATTCTTAATTAGTGAGTCAAATCAATATCGTAGAACGTTTTTATAATCCAATCTTTTTATTTTCCGATTCTTAGTTTGCATACAACAATGATATTTAAAAATATATAATTTGTGTTATAGTATTAATAATTAACTATTTTAAGGGCTTATTTATGCCGCGTTCGCGCAATGACAGGATAAAAATCAAGCTTGAAAAGGATATCGTTGCCGGAATTTTAAAACCTGGCGAGCGGCTTGATGAAGTGTCCTTAGCTATACAGTTCAACGTATCACGCACCCCCGTTCGCGAAGCGCTGTTACAATTAAGTTCAATGGGCCTAGTTGAAATGCGCCCCCGGCGCGGTAATATTGTCGCTCAAATTGGGCTAAAAGACTTGCTCGATATGTTTGAAGTGATGGCCCAGCTTGAGGGCACATGTGGACGTTTAGCTGCACGGCGCGCTACAAAGGCGGAATGGGAGTTATTGGCTGGTGTTCATGATACGAGTAGGCGCGCCGTTAATAACGGCGATTATGACGCCTATTATCAATGCAATGTTGAATTTCATGAAATCATATATCAGGCCAGCCGCAATCCCTTTTTGGCCGAGCAGACCATGAATTTGCGTAATCGATTGGCACCGTACCGGCGTTCCCAATTACACCAAAACGGGCGCTTGCAAGGGTCCTACAACGAACACACAACCATATTGATGGCCCTGCAAAATCAAGATGCAAAGACCACTGAAGATCTGATGCGTGGACATTTGACCGCACAGGGCGGATCCTTACACGACTTTATCGCAACCTTGCCAGTTGATGTTTTAAACACACCTGGCAATCAGACATCTGCTTATACCTAAATTCAGGAACTTGAGAAGAGACAAATCATGACCGACAAAAAATCCCCCGACATCGCGCAATGGAAAACGTCAGCCAACAAAGAATTACACCGACGCACCACGGAAGATTTGATTTGGCAAACCCCCGAAGGGATTGACGTCAAGCCGCTATATACGGCGGATGACTTAGAAGGTATGGGTGAGATTTATTCACTTCCAGGGTTCCAGCCGTTCACCCGTGGGCCGCGGGCCACCATGTATGCCAATCGACCGTGGACCATTCGTCAATACGCCGGATTCTCGACAGCCGAAGATTCCAATAAATTTTACCGCGATAACTTAGTCGCCGGGCAAAAAGGTTTATCTGTCGCCTTCGATTTAGCAACGCATCGGGGCTACGACAGTGATCATCCGCGCGTTGTTGGTGATGTTGGAAAAGCAGGTGTCGCCATTGATACCGTTGAGGATATGAAAATATTATTTGATCAAATTCCGCTTGATCAAATGTCTGTATCGATGACCATGAACGGTGCCGTACTTCCGATTTTAGCGGGCTATATTGTTGCTGCTGAAGAGCAAGGGGTAACAGCTGAAAAATTATCTGGAACCATTCAAAACGATATTTTAAAAGAATTCATGGTTCGCAACACATATATATATCCGCCTGAGCCCAGCATGCGAATTATTGCAGACATCATCGAGTTTACATCTAAAAATTTACCAAAGTATAATTCGATTTCAATCTCTGGATACCACATGCAAGAAGCGGGCGGAACGGCCATTCAGGAATTGGCCTTCACATTGGCTGATGGTTTGGAATATGTTAAAGCGGCGTTATCGAAAGGTTTGGACGTTGATGATTTTGCACCCCGCCTGAGTTTCTTTTTTGGCATCGGCATGAATTTTTTTATGGAGATAGCAAAGTTACGTGCAGCCCGATTGTTGTGGTGTGAAATAATGCAAGAATTCAATCCAAAGAACGAAAAATCTTTAATGCTACGGACTCACTGCCAGACGTCTGGTGTTTCTTTAACAGAAAAAGACCCGTATAATAATGTTATCCGCACAACCATAGAAGCGATGGCTGCTGTGTTGGGTGGGACACAATCGTTGCACACGAATGCACTTGATGAAGCTATTGCATTACCAACTCCATTTTCGGCCAGAATTGCCAGAAACACACAACTGGTAATCGCTGAAGAAACCGGAATCACAAATGTCATTGATCCCTTAGGTGGGAGTTATTATGTGGAAAGTCTAACCCAATCAATTGCAGATGAAGCTCGCAAGATCATTGCTGAAGTAGCGGACTTGGGCGGCATGACAAAAGCCGTTAGTGCGGGGATGCCAAAGCAACGGATTGAAGAAGCGGCCGCACGCAAACAAGCTCGTATCGATTTGGGGCAAGAGCGCGTTGTTGGTGTGAACGTTTATCAACGTGAACACGAAGATCAGATTGATATTTTGGATGTGGACAACGTCAAAGTCCGCGAACAACAAATCGCACGCTTAAAGCACATTCGGAAAACCCGTGACAATACGGCATGCCAAATAGCCCTTGATGCCTTAACTGAAGCTGCAAAAAGCGGTGAAGGAAACTTACTTGCGCTTTCTATCAACGCCAGCCGTGCGCGGGCATCTGTTGGGGAAATATCAGATGCATTAGAAAGTGAATACACACGTTATAAAGCTGAGATCAGGTCAATCACTGGTGTCTATGGTGCGGCCTATGAAGGCAATGAAGGATTTATTAAAATTCGAAAAGACGTCGAAGATTTTGCTATAAACGAAGGCCGTCGCCCACGTATGTTGGTTGTTAAAATGGGCCAAGATGGGCACGACCGAGGAGCCAAAGTCATAGCCACCGCGTTTGCCGATATTGGCTTTGATGTCGACGTTGGACCTTTGTTTCAAACACCCGATGAAGCTGCCAAACAAGCTATTGAAAACGACGTTCATATTATTGGTATTTCTAGCCAAGCCGCCGGTCATAAAACATTGGTTCCACAAATGATAGATGATTTAAAAGCTGAAGGCGGCGGAGATATTTTGGTCGTTTGTGGCGGTGTGATACCAGCCCAAGATTATGATTTTCTGAAAGCCAAAGGAGTTTCTGCTATTTTTGGCCCCGGCACCAATATCCCTGAAGCCGCCCGCGAAATTATAGATATCATTAAAAGCACACGTAATGCCGCCGAATAACAACAAAAAATAATGCCCCATAAAGTATGAAAGAAACTCAAAATCTTTCAGTTTCCGGATTAGCCAAGCGGTCAGGCCAAGACCCAACCACTTTCAATAAAAGTAAACGCGTTACATTCGAAGGCAAACTGCGCTGGCCAAGCAACGAAAGCGTTGCTAAAGTTTTAGCCATCACTGGTGCCACGTTAAATGAATATGTTTCATATATGGGAGATAGCGGTGGAGCAGGCGTTTATCGCCATATCCCTTTAATTGGTTTCCCCGAGCAGGCTTCCAAGGTTTTTTCGACGATGGGGGATACACCACAAGTGGCAGCTGGGAGAAGTTTCCCTTTAACGGATTCGCAGACCCACAAGCTTGCGCCCCAGAAATTAGTGGTGATACTATGGTACCGTTCTTTAGGAACGGCGATGCGGTTATTGTATCGCCAGCCACCCGCATTCACCGCGGCGATCGTGTTGTGGTTGAAACGTCATATGGTTAAGTGGTGGCGAAAATACTGCTTCGTCAATCAACCAAACGTATTGATCTCATATCCATAAATCAAGCCCACGAAAACCACTCTCTAGACTTTGAAAACGTTAGCTGGATGTCGCGCATCATTTGGGCAAGCCAGTAAAAATTGGCCCATTTAGCTTTTGCGGATATTTAAATAAGTACCAGCCATGATGATTAGTGCCCCAGCGATCACGTAGGGGTCAACGGGTTCATTGTAAACGAAAACGCCAAACCCTGCGGCTAGAGGTAAGCGCAAAAAATCCATTGGTGCGACAACCGACGCATCGGCCAATCGAAAGGCCGACGTTAGGCAATAGTGTGCTGATAAAGCTGACAACCCAACAAGCACTATCAATGGCCATTCGCTCAAAAGTGGCCAATACCAATCATTCAGTGACGGAATCAAACCCAACGGTAATTGCACAACAGTCATATAAAAAAGAATGGCGAGAGTGCTATCTGTGCTGGATAATTTTTTGGTTAGCACGTGGGCCATGGCATAACATATGGCAGCTCCAACAACTGCCATAGCTCCAATGTCAACAATTTCAGCACCGGGGCGAAGGATAACAAGAACGCCTGTGAAACCAATGGCTACGATGAGCATGCGCATTCGGGTTAAGCGTTCAGCCAAAATAGGGGCTGCAAAAATCATGGTCCAGATAGGGACCGTGTATTCGATGGCAAAAACTTCCGCCAGTGGAATTAAAGAGATACCAACAAACCAGCCAAATTGCCCGCCATAGTGAACAATGTTTCGGAGTATTTGCAGCCCCAGTTGTTTGCTTTGTATTTGCCCCCAGCCTGAGCGAAAAAGCAATATACTAATCACAATTAACCCGACAACACTTCTAAAAAACAGCAATTGAAACGTCGACATATGGTCCGACAGTTCCCGAACACTAACCGCCATTGCAGTAAAGGAGATCAACGTGCCAATCATCCACAAAGAGGCGCGGAATACATTCTTTCGAGTTTGTGGGTCGGTCATAGGCTATCTAAAAGATCTTGTAAGGTTGCATGCGTATTGTTTCTTCGCGACTTCCACAAGCCCCGGTCTTGTGCTTCAATTAACCGGTTAGCTATTTCCTTACATGCTGCTGGATTGTGATCCTTCAAAAACTGTAATACCCGCTCGTCATTTAAATAAGCATCAAACACCGCATCAAAATGGTGGCCTTTTACGCAGCGGGCTGTTGCTTGAAACGCGAACATGTAATCAACCGTTGCGGCTAACTCGAACGCGCCTTTATACCCATGACGCATAACTCCTTCGATCCATTTCGGATTAACCACGCGGGCCCTAACAACACGCCCAATTTCGTCTTCAAGAGTTCTAATTTTTGGCGTTTCGGGCCTTGAAAGATCATTATGATAGACCCGGGGTTGCCCCCCAGAAAGCGAGCGGATTGCAGCTGTCATACCGCCTTCAAATTGATAATAATCGTCGGAATCTAATAGGTCATGTTCCCTATTGTCTTGATTATGAACAACCGCTTCCACTCGCTTCAAACGCGCTTCAAACAACCCATGTTCCGCTTTGCCTCGGCTGCCAGACCCATACGCATATCCGCCCCATGCCACATAAGCTTTGGCTAAATCATCTTCTGTTTGCCAACCTTTTTCATCAATCAAGGCTTGTAAGCCAGCCCCATAGGCACCAGGTTTTGATCCGAATATCCGAAACCCAGCTCGCGTTTTGGCTTCCGCTTCATCCATTCCGCCTTCGACCAAAGTCGCCGTTTCTACTTGAACACGCGTAGCCAAAGGGTTTGTTTGTTCCGGCTCATCCAACTCAGATACAGCGCGTACGGCGGAATCGAACAAATCGATCAACCCAGGAAAGGCATCGCGAAAAAATCCCGATATCCGCAAAGTTACATCAACACGCGGACGCCCAAGCACAGCAGATGGCAAAACCTCAAAACCAGTAACCCGCCGGGAAGCTACATCCCATGTCGGCTTAACCCCAATTAAGGCTAGCGCTTGTGCGATGTCATCCCCGCCAGTCCGCATGTTAGATGTTCCCCATGCGCTAATCGCCATGGTCTTTGGCCACTCACCGGCGTCTTGCATATGGCGCTCAATCAGAAGAGTTGCAGATTTCCAACCCAGCGTCCAAGCGGCGGGCGTTGGAACGGTTCGCGTATCAACTGAATAAAAATTACGTCCCGTTGGCAATACGTCTGGCCGGCCTCGTGTTGGCGCGCCTGATGGACCGGGGGCAACGAAACAACCGCTCAACCCTGTTAATAATCCGCGTAATTCCGACGGGCCCGACTGTTCAACGGAAGGGCGAATTATAGCGGCTAAATTATTCAAAACGGCTTTTGTTTTACTGTGTGATTCCGCAGGCGATATTTCACCCGACACATAAGCTGATGCCATCAACTCCAAACGTTCAATTGTATCACCTAAACTGCGCCAAGGATCATATGTTAATTTATAAAGATCTTCAGGGCGACGCCCTTTGTAAGGGTCCGCCATTTCACAATCCAATGGGTCGAAGTCCAATTCAAAGTCATCAGCCATGGCACGTAACAATGAATGGTCACCCATATCATTAACGCCGCGTGGCACCCGAACAAGAGCAACCAGTAAATCATCTAAAAGGTTTTCTGTTGGCGATTGCCCAAAGATGTGCAATCCATCACGAATTTGCATTTCTTTTAATTCGCACAAATAATTATCTAATTTCGCCAACGCTTGTTCTTCATCATCGTCCCCTTCAATGCCGCAATCGGTATCAAGACCCGTTGCTTGGCACAAGGTTAGGATATCTTTTTTAAGAACTTTTATGCGACGCGGGTCAACCCCAGTCGCTTCATAATATTCATCAATCAATTGTTCTAAATTACGCAACGGCCCATAGCTTTCAGCCCGTGTCAAAGGGGGCGTCAAATGATCGATGATAACCGCTTGCGTACGTCGTTTGGCTTGCGTGCCTTCTCCCGGATCATTAACGATGAACGGATATAAATGAACCATCGGCCCGAACACGGCTTCTGAAAAACATGTTTCAGACATCGCCAACGCTTTCCCCGGCAACCATTCTAAGTTCCCATGTTTGCCCATGTGAACAATTGCTTGAACACCAATATCATTACGTAACCAAGCATAAAAAGCGAAGTAGCCGTGGGGGGGAACAAGAGCCGGATCGTGATAACTTTCTACAGGATTAATGTTGTAACCACGTGCGGGCTGCAATCCAATTGTGATATTACCCATGTGATAAGCAGGGATCGCAAACCGTCCACAATCTACACTGTCTGGTTGATAAAAAGGGTCAGATTCAGGCGTGCCCCAACGTTTATTCACCAGAACTTGAATGGTTTCAGGAAGTTGGCTGAAAAAGATTTGGTAATCAGCTAAGCTTAAACTCTCAACAACTTCACGCGAAGCCAATGCTTTAAAATCATTGGTTGGGCCTGCTTGCATACGCTGAATCAGCGCATCGCTTTCGTCGGGCAAATCACCAACCGTGTAACCCACGCTTTTAAGTGTATTTAGAACAGTTAATGTTGCGGCAGGTGTGTCTAACCCAACACCGTTTCCCATGCGCCCATCTTTATTAGGATAGTTCGCCATCACTAAGGCAATGCGCCGGTCTTTTTCAGGTGTGTGACGCAAACGTGCCCAATTGGCTGCCAGTTCACTAACAAAAGCAACGCGATCTTCGACTGGTTCGTAGCGAACAATATCAGTTTCAGTTAAGTCATCGCGCCGGGCAGAGCCTTTGAAGGATACGGCACGGCTCAAAACCCGACCATCAACTTCTGGCAATGCAACATTCATCGAAATATCACGCGCCGATAAGCCACTTAAACCATCACGCCACGATTGTTCATTTCCACCTGAAAAAACGATCTGCAAAACCACCGGAGCAGCCTCACCGCGGCCCGCATCAAACGGCGTTTGAACGCGTGCAGCACCAGGGGCGCTAACCGAAAACCCGGTTCCATTTAAAATCACATCAGGTGGAGCCGCTTGGAAAATCTGGCTCATTATGCCTGTAGCTTCTTGATCTTTTAGACTTTGGGTAAAAATTGGAAGAGGGTTTAACCCAGCGTCATCAAGACCCGCAACGATGGCATCAATAACTTTTGTGTTTCCGGCCTGAACAAGTGCCCGGTAAAAAACAACGGCAGAGATCGGCCGATCAAGTTTCCACTGCTTTTGCAAATCAGCCACAGTATCAATAGCAGAGTTTGGCCAATAGATTCCGGCCTTAACCAAAGGGGTTGGTTCTTGCCAGTCGATATTAACATCAAGCAAGCTTGCCGTGTATTTTAAAAATTCAGAAGCATTTATTGGTCCGCCATGAACCAAATATTGCCACAAACGGTTTTGCATATTAGGACTAATGCTAGTCAGTTCATCTAGCTCTGTATCGGGTTGATCATCGCCCGGTAAAAAAGCGATGGGGATTTTATTTTTTTGGCATATAGCCAAAACTTCATCCACGCCGTAACTCCAATACCCGCGCCCCCCAAGCAATCGAACGACAACAAGTTTTGCACTTTTGATGACTTGATCGATATATAAATCAACCGACATGTTGTGGGCTAAGTGCATTATATTAGCAAGGCGCAAGGTTGGTAGATCCGCACCGCCTTGATTCAATTTAGACTGCGCATCGGCTAACGCTGTTAGCTCCGTATCGGCAGCAGATAAAAAAACAATATCACCGGGCGTTTGACCTAAATCGACAGCTTCAGAACCATCATTAATCCCACCCGGCTGGGCCGCCAAAAGATGCATATTAGCCAGCCAATACGGAACGAATAGCCGCCACGTCCAAACCCGTCTCGCCGATGATCACAAGCTCTGACCGCCTCGCTTCATCGTCGCGCCACGGCCGGTCAAAATAGCGTTGTAAGCGCGGCCCAACACCCTGAACCACATGGCGCATGTCTTTACCGGGTACGTTTAAAAACCCTTTGATTCGTAAAATATCATGGTCAGTAGTTAAGGTTTTTAAAGTATTTTCCAATTCATCAGGATT
Source organism: uncultured Rhodospirillales bacterium (assembly GCA_938074585.1). Lineage (GTDB taxonomy): Bacteria > Pseudomonadota > Alphaproteobacteria > Rhodospirillales > Casp-alpha2 > JABMNT01. Next base: position 10,509 of record CALJEW010000136.1, read on the forward strand.
GCTGACATCACCTAACTCGACAACAAAACTATCGAAGTCATCATGGTCATGGCCGTCTTCGCCATCGTGATGTGATTTCCGTTGTTCAATGACATCTTCAACCGCAGCCCCGATGCCAAGTAAAATTTTGATGTCGATGTTGCCATGATTAATTGCAATAATTTTTGCCGCAGGATCAATTTCTTTTTCGACAATTAAGCGCACACCGGCCATGGCCGCGTCATCTAGCATGTCACTTTTATTGAGCAATACCAAATCAGCCGATAATAATTGATCTTCAAACACTTCCTCTAAAGGCGATTCATGATCTAGCATCTCATCCTCTTGGCGGGCGTCCTGAACTGCATCTGGGTCATCAGCAAAACGGCCCGCATCAACCGCCGGTGCATCAACAACCGTAACCACACCATCAACCGTCACCCGCGATTTAATTTCAGGCCAACTGAACGCTTGTACCAATGGTTTTGGTAACGCCAAACCAGAAGTTTCGATCACAATGTGTTCAGGTGGATTTTCTCGATCCAGCAACGCTTCCATCGTTGGTAAAAAATCATCAGCAACCGTGCAACAAATACAGCCATTTGCCAGTTCCATAATATTATCGTCTTCGCAGCCCTCAATTCCGCACCCCGCCAACATTGCACGATCAATACCTAAATCACCAAATTCATTAATAATTAGGGCAATGCGCTTGCCGTCCGCATTTTCCAACATGTGTCGTATCAATGTGGTTTTCCCAGCACCCAAAAACCCGGTGATAACTGTAGCAGGAATCTTCATTCTTTTTCGTCCTTTAAAATATTTGGGATTCCAGCGGTCACCCACACAACCCGATCCGAAGCCTCAGCAATTACCTGATTCATTCGACCCGCACAATCAACAAATTTTCGTGCCAAAGCATTGTCAGGAATAACGCCTTGCCCTACTTCATTAGATACTAGGACCACTGGTCCTTGGGATTTTTGCAAAACAGAAATGAGGCGCTCTGTCTCTATAAGAATATCACGCTCTGCAATCATCAAATTCGACAGCCAAAGTGTTAGGCAGTCCACCAATATAGGGCGTTGCACTTTAGATTCCCGATCAATTATATTGGCAATGTCAAAGGGTTCTTCAAGTGTCGACCACATTTCACCACGTCGATTTTTGTGTGTATTTATGCGGTCATTCATTTCATCATCAAAAGCTTGCGCCGTGGCCAAATATAGCCCGCATCCCTCTGCTTCAACCAACTTCTCTGCGTATCCGCTTTTACCAGACCGTTGACCGCCTAATATTAGGGTAATTTTTGCCGTGTTCATTTCATTTAGCCGGCTGATTGATCGTAACGGCGCGCCATGATCGGCCCTTACCTTTCAACAATCCACCCTCAATATGTTCAAGGCGGGTTAATGATAACGTGTTGACCGTGAACGACATTCCCGTTTCAGGCGTAAGATCTAAAGCGTGTGAAATCGCAGCTCGGATGGTACCACCATGTGTTACCGCAACAATGTCTTTGCCCTCATGTTGTTCTGTATATTGGTCTATGATCGCACCAACCCGACTAATCTGATCGGCAAAACTTTCACCACCGGGAGGGCGATTACGGGCGGGACTATCCCAAAAATCGTCATATGTCGCCTCATCACGGGCCCGCATATCGTCCCACGATGCGCCCTGCCAATCACCAAAATTTTGTTCGCCCAAATGTTGTTCTTGAATGGGGGTTGGGAAATTTAAGCCCGCATCACCAATAGCGTTTGCTGTCCGATGTGTACGCGACAAATGGCTGGTTAGCCAAACGGCATCCGATGGCAAAAATGCAGCGAGCCCTTCAAATGACGCCCGATCAGATATATCGCAATCGACATCGTTCGAGCCATACATAACCCCTTCAACGCCAACGACGGGCGCATGACGGACCCACCACCATTTTGTTGTTGTGCTCATAAAAAGAAAGCTCCTACCGTGATTAAAATTACAATTTCGGATACTTGTTGAGTTGCACCCAACACATCACCCGTATACCCGCCAATTTGACGATTGGCGATAAATGAAATAATAAGGACAAAAATCAAGGCGAATGTTATGGCAACAATACCAACAACGCCCCCTAAAAAGGGCCACGCGATAACGCACCCTAAAAAAAGTGCAATGAGTGCATTTTTACCCGTTGGTCGCCCAGCGGTTGCCCCCAACCCGTCGGTTCGAGCCCGGGGCATTAAATGCATCATTCCCGGCAATAAACTGCGCGATAATACAGCGGCCCCAACAATAGTTGCTACCGCCATACCCGTCCCCAATAAACCAGCCAAAAGCGATGCCCGCAAACCAACGCTAAAAATCAGCGCCAGCACCCCATAGGCCCCAATAAAACTGTCGCGCATGATCCTCAATTTATCTTCGCGTAAATACCCACCACCAAAACCATCAACCACATCGGCCAAACCATCTTCATGCAAAGCACCGGTGACCAAAGCCCCAGCAATAATCGCTAAAAAGGCGCAGGCAAGGGGATGCAAATCCAGCTCAGCAGCAAGCATCAAAGCACCACCCGATATCGCGCCCACAACCAACCCGATAAAGGGAAAACCACGGACGGCGCGGGCTAAATCATGAGTTTGTATATCACCTTTTGGGCGGAACGGAAGGCGGGTTAAAAATAAGCCAGCCGTCTGTAAATCATGGACAGCATTGCTCAGCCAGCTTAAGTCCTTCGCTTGTAAATCTGATGGCTTTACCATCCACTTCGTCCTGATCCAAATTTTGCGTGCAACAATGTATGTTTCGGTTATAGGTGAGCTTATCCTTAAAGAAAACCAACCCGGTGCAATTCACATGGCCATCACATCATTTAACGATTTAAGAACTCAATTAGCCACCCTTCAGGGCCCCGATCAAAAAGCCCTAAAACAAGCAAAACTTCGGGAACCACAGTTAACCAAACCACCGGGATCTTTGGGCCGAATGGAAGAGTTATCGGCGTGGGTTTCTGCATGGCAAGGCAGCTACCCGCCCCGCATGAATACCCCCAGAGCACGTGTTTTTGCCGGAAATCATGGTGTTGTTGCAAAAGGCGTTTCTGCATACCCAGCCGAGGTTACCCAACAAATGGTTTTCGGATTTGAAGCGGGTAGTGCTGCAATCAATCAGATTTGCAAAACTTTTGGCATTGAATTACAAGTCATAAGCCTTGATTTAGACACCCCAACTCAAGATTTCACAGAGCGCCCCGCAATGAGTGAGATCGATTTTGTGGCTGCTTATAATGCCGGTGCAAATGCAGTTCCTGAACAGACAGACATGATTTGTTTGGGTGAAATGGGGATCGGCAATACAACATCCGCAGCCGCTATTTCCCTTGCCCTTTTTGGAGGAAATGCAAATGATTGGACCGGGGCAGGAACGGGTGTCACCGGAGCAGCTTTAGATATTAAAACGTCTGTTGTTGCAAAAGGTGTCCAGCTACATAAAAGCAACACAACCGACGCTCTTGGCATTTTATGCTGTTTAGGCGGGCGAGAATTGGTCGCCATTGCAGGGGCTATTATACAAGCCCGACAAAACAACATTCCTGTCATGATTGATGGGTTTATAGCAACCGCCGCCGCCGCATGCCTAGAAGAAGCTCAGCCGGGGGCTCTTGATCATTGCCAAATCGCCCATGCATCAGCTGAAAAGGGCCATAAAAAACTGCTTCAATCGATTAACAAAGAAGCGCTTTTAGATTTGGGGATGCGTTTAGGTGAAGCATCAGGTGCAGCATTAGCGGTTTGCATTTTGAAAGCTGCCGTCAATTGCCATAACGGAATGGCGACTTTTGCAGAAGCAGGTGTTACCGATAAAGAGGGTTAGGATGTTATTTCCGATAATTTATTTTAATTTTATCAACATCACCTTCAGCCCGGGTCTCATCTATCGTGCTTTGTAAATGCTTTAGAACTTCAGAATCCGTTTATCCATGAAACGCGTATCCCATTTGCCCTTTTCATACATATAAACGCTTTCAAAGTCATCAACGTTGCCACCAAACCGCTTAGCCCATGACCAAAACTTCCATCGCGCTTACAACCGCATCAACCCGGCCACCAGACAAAAGCCGCGTCAGTTTTTAATGGACTTAGTTTTGATCACAAAACTGTCGCTTATCGCAAACTTTCGAACCAGTTTATCACCAATGTCGTCGCGCATAACGCAACCATCAATCGTAGTAAATCAGATTCAGACTCTACAACTATTTTATTCTTTCTAAGCGCTATGATCAATACGCTTGATTGTACCTGCGGGCCAATAATTTTTATAAACTTCAGGCGTTCCGGTGTATAAGTTGTTGAAAACAATGCCGCTACCAGATTTCTCAAAATACGCACATAGCTATCTGCCCATCGTGTTATTTTGACTTGCGCGGGTGGAACATTGATATTCATACGCTTAAATGCGGCTATTAAAATATCGGTAGCAATGGCCAATGGGGCACCATATTCACCAACATAATTATAAGGCGGGTACTCTTCCGCATACCAGTCCATCGCTTCAAATTGGCGCACGGCTTCTAATTGGAATACCCCTTTTGCTCCAGAACTGCTTATTCCTGCAAACAAGCCCCGCACCTAATCAATCACAACGTCAACATTATGACAAACCAAATCTATATAACTCATGGAAAACAACGTTACATCGTTATTTTCCATTAAAGTTTTAAACGATCTGCTTGCGATTGTAAAAAGGTGTCCTTAGCTGTAGGACTGTAGCAACTGCTAAAAATGGATATAAATTGCACAATTACCAGAAAGATTATTTTCAATCTATTTCAAGCGATCAAGCGGCTAATTCTCAGTGTTTGATGCAGCAGATGAAATTCCTATCGTTGTAGTTCCCCACTCAGTTATTGATTATCCAAACGCCTTATTTCTGCATTGAACACCCCAAGAGGACGTCCAAACGCTCCGGCCAAATCTTTCTATACACTAAACTTGAACGATTAAGATCAGATTATCATGTGGCACTCTTTAATCGTAA
>CALJEW010000137.1 GCA_938074585.1 uncultured Rhodospirillales bacterium
GGCATGGAAGATATGAAATGGGACATGGGTGGTTCAGCTGTTGTGATAGGCTTGATGAAAGCCCTCGCAGGGCGCAAAGCTAAAACAAACGTTGTTGGCGTAGTTGGCTTGGTTGAAAACATGCCGGGCGGAAACGCTCAGCGTCCTGGTGATATTGTGACGGCCATGGATGGTCAAACTATCGAGGTTCTGAACACAGATGCCGAAGGTCGCTTGGTTTTGGCCGATGCATTGCATTACACCAACACTCGTTTCAAGCCTAAGTTCATGGTCAATCTGGCAACCCTTACCGGTGCAATTATTGTATCATTGGGTAACGAGCACGCTGGTTTGTTTTCAAACAACGATCAATTGTCCGAACGTTTAACGACATCGGGTTTGGCGGTTGATGAAAAAATTTGGCGCATGCCCATGAATGATGCGTATGATAAAATGATCAATTGCGATGCGGCGGATATGAAAAATATTGGTGGCCGGGGCGCGGGTAGTATTACCGCGGCTCAGTTCTTGCATCGCTTTGTTGGTAAAACACCTTGGGCGCACCTCGATATTGCTGGTGTGACTTGGTCAGGTAAGGATTCTCCTGTGGTCCCTAAAGGCGGGACCGCTTTTGGTGTACGTTTACTTGATCGCTTGGTTGCGGATCATTACGAAAAGTAAAAAACAGGGGGCTTGGTTTAGATATTAAGCCCCCAATTTTTTAAGGCCTCATTTATGACGGACATCGCTTTCTATCATTTAGAGCGGTCCCTTTTAGAAACCGCATTACCAAAACTTTTAGAAAAAACCCTAGAAGCAGAAGAGCGTGCGTTGGTTTTAGCAGCGTCGGATGCGCGGGTAGAAGCGCTTGCAGATGTGTTATGGGCTTATAAAAATGAGTCTTGGTTACCCCATGGCACAGTAAAAGACGGCTTTGCTGGTCAACAACCAGTATGGTTATCGACGTTGGATGAAAATGCCAACGACGCCACTTTTCTATTTCTGATCGATGGCGCAACGTCCGATAATGTTGGGAGCTATCAACGCTGTTTCGAGATGTTCGATGGGAATGACCCCGAAGCCGTTGCGGCAGCGCGTGGGCGCTGGAAAACATATAAAGACGCGGGATATACTTTGACCTATTGGCAACAAACCGCAACCGGCGGCTGGTCAAAAAAGGGTTGATCTATAAATGCAATCGCTTGAATTCAACGCAGACAAAAAAGGCCCCTTAGATGGCATTCGTGTTCTTGATCTGACTCGTTTGGTTGCCGGTAACATGCTGACACTTCAGTTGGCAGATTTTGGGGCGGAAGTTATAAAAATTGAACCTTTAGGAAAAGGTGACCCGCTTCGGGCGTGGACGGATGATGGAATAGCGACGTTCTGGAAGGTCTATTGCCGTAACAAAAAAAGCATCGCGTTGGATTTTAGATCAAAGGATGCTGCAAAAATAATTTTGGCACTGGCTGAAAAAGCAGACGTATTAATTGAAAATTTTCGCCCCGGTCGCTTAGAAGAAATGGGGCTTGGGCCTGAGATTTTGCATGCCAGAAACCCAACGCTTGTTGTTGTGCGGGTGTCTGGATTTGGTCAAACAGGCCCTTATAGTCAACGCCCCGGGTTTGGGACTTTGGTTGAAGCCATGTCGGGTTTTGCAAATCGAAATGGTTTCCCTGATCGCCCGCCCTTAGTTCCCCCCTTGGCTTTGGCTGATATGATTGCCGGGTTGCAAGGGGCATACGCGACCATGGTGGCTTTGCGCGAAGTCGAATTAAAAGGAGGACAGGGGCAGGTCATTGATTTGTCATTGCTCGAGCCTATCCTATCGACTTTGGGGCCAGAAGCTTTTTCATATCAGGTGACGGGTGAGCTGAAAGAGCGCGTTGGTAACCGCTCAAACACAAGCGCACCGCGCGATGTGTATTTAGCGAAAGACGGTAAATACGTTGCGTTGTCGGCATCTATTCAAGCAATGGCGGAACGCGTATTCAGATCTATTGGTCGAGCCGATATGATTGACGACCCCCGCTATAAAACGAATGCGGACCGAGTTGCCCGACGTGATGAGGTCAACGATATTGTTGCTGAATGGATAAGTGTTCGTAAACGCGATGATGTTCTGGCTATTTTTGAAGAAGCCGGAATAACAGCGTCACCAGTCTATGATGTGTCTGATATTATTGCTGATGAACATATAAATGAACGCGGTATTATCGTTAATTTACCCGATGATGATGTTGGCCAAGCTCCACAACATAATGTCATTCCCAGGTTATCGAAAACCCCCGGTGGCTTCCGCAATCGGGCACCTGAATTGGGTGAGCATACGGAGTATTTGTTATCTGATGCCGGATTTTCCGCAACAGAAATTAAAAGCCTTAGGGCAAAAAACAGTATTGAAGGATAAATGAATGCGTAATCAACTTGTATGGCGGTCCATGCTTTATGTTCCCTCTAATAACCCATCGTTTATTGGCAAGGCCCACACAAGGGGCGCGGATGCTATTATTTTAGATTTGGAAGATAGCGTTCCTGCTTCTGAACGCGTTGGTGCGCGGGCCGGGCTGGCGGAAGCTGTAAAAACTGCTGGGCAATCTGGGACTGATGTTCTGGTGCGTATCAACCGCCCGATCGAAGAAGCTGTGCGTGATATTGAAGCAGCTGTGATGCCGGGTGTTTGTGGATTGTACTTACCTAAAGTCGAATCAGCTGAGCATCTTTGTTTGCTTGAAGAGTTGGTTTCATCACGCGAGCTGATCCAAGGGATGGAGCAAGGATCAACGTTTTTGGTCCCAATGATTGAAACTGCTGGTGGATATTTCCGGGTCGAAGAAATTGCCAAATCCTCACGCCGGAATGCCGGAATTACTTTGGGTGGAGAAGATTTCGCCCTAGACACAGGCATGATCCCGGATGAAGAAACGCTGTTTTTAGGTAGCCAGAAAGTTGTTTATGCGGCGCGTGCTGCGGACATCATTCCGTTGGGAACCATCGGCACTGTTGCTGATTTTAAAGATTTAAATGCCTACCGCTTAAGCGCTATTAAATCTCAAAAATTTGGTTTTGAAGGGGCTTCCTGTATTCACCCAAGTGTGGTCACTTTATTGAACGAGGAATTTGCCCCAACGGAAGAAGAAGTTAGTAAAGCCAAGCGCTTAATTGTGGCCTATGAGGAAGCCCAAGCTCAAGGCACTGGCGCTATTACGTTGGATGGAAAAATGGTTGATGTGCCAATAGCATTGCGGGCTCAAGCATTACTTGAAAAGCATAAGCGTATTTTAGATAATGCTTAAAGTCCTAGTGATTAGCTGCTGTGGTTCGGGGATAGGTCCTTCTACAGCCGTGAATATAGCTAATAAAGGTTGGCATCCGTACTGATCGATGCAAATGAAAGTAGCATGGATGAAGTCGCCTTACAAATAACGAATTCCGGTATTCGCGTTGATTGTTTCGTTGCTGATGTAACGGATCATCGGGAATTGAATGATCTTGTAAACAAGATCGAGAGTGATATCGGTCCTGTTGAAGTGTTGGTGACATTGGTCGGGGTCATCAATAATTCACAAACTATTCTGAAAATGGATGTCGAATAATATGACCGGGTCTGGGACGTAAATTACTTTGGAACGATCCATACAATTCGGGAATTTGCCCAATAGATGATTGCGCAAAATTCTAGATCAATTGTCACTCTTGGTTCAATCACAGGAATGGCTAAGTTTCCATTACCAGCTTACTTACCAAGCAAAACAGCAATTATGCGCCTTACGCAGATTTTAGCGGTCGAGATGGGTCGTTTTGCGTGCGTTTGATCGGTA
>CALJEW010000138.1 GCA_938074585.1 uncultured Rhodospirillales bacterium
TTCCATAGGCGCTGACGTTAAACAGTTGTATATAGAGAATATAGCTACAGCGCGGTTTCCCAAAATTTTCAATAGTTGCTCTTTATTTTCCAATCACGATTTTAAAAGTGAATAATTTAGGCCGTTCCCACCACCTAATTAATGAACATTACTTCATGAAGTCCTTTCTTTAAAATAAACTCTGACTTGCCCAAGAAACAGCGTTAAATTGTAATCTTTGGCATCATTGTGGGACCTTTTTTAAAACAGCCTGCTAATCCAAATGTTGACTAATTTTAACCCCAGAAACCCCTAACAAATTGGCGGCATATTGCGGTCCATGGGCGCTTTTACTCATTCTGAAGCACATTGCAATTTCAAAGCGTCTGCAAGGGCCTGCGGGATGATTTCCGAAGTCTGAGTGTCGTAATTGAAATAAACATATACTGCTGTACCACGCGCGCAACGCCTATCGCCTTGCCAGACCTCTTCTTCGATTGTGAAGCTTTTGGTGCCGACTTTTGCGGTCCAGGTTCGGACTTCGGCTTCTTCCTGAAAAAATATCTGGCCTTCATAGTCAACGTTCATATTAACCAAGGCGACCCGCCAGGAATCAAATCTCAGATCCGGCGTAATCAACCTGAAAATTTCACGCCGCCCGGATTCAAACCAGATTGGCACGAAGACATTGTTAATATGTCCTGTACCGTCAGTCTCGGAGACGCGAGGTACAATGGGTGTGATATACAAATTCGTAATCTCCGGTCAGGTGCGTGCGGCTTCAAAGGCAGCCCATGCGTTCTCGAACGCGTCGAAATCAAAGCCCGGTGCGCGCGCCGGATCAAGCACCAGTTTCTCCGTCTCAAGCAGTTTTTTAATCGCTGTGTGTAGATCTGGAATAACGACATCCGGTATAACCAGTGCACCGTGGCGGTCGGCATGGATAAGGTCGCCGGGTTTGATAGCGAGACCAAACACATCGACGGGCTGGTCAAAATCGAGCACGTGAACAAAGCCATGACTTGGGCCGATGGAACCGGCGAGCACAGGAAAGCCATCTGGCAAATCACCGAGATCACGCATGACGCTATTGGTGAGGGCGCCGGAAAGGCCAAAGCCTTTGTGCACGGTCGTATTTACTTCGCCCCAATAGGCACCGATGCAATTCGGGAAATCGTTATCTTCAACAACGGCAATAGCTGGGCGCGGCCCTACTGCCATATAGCGGTAATAGTTCATACGCCGCGTCTTGATCACGTCCGCGGGTTCAGTTGGCGGATGGACCGCGGCAATTCGGGCTGTTCGTGCGTATCCGACCATTGCCGGCTCATTCGGGGCCGAACATTGCATGGTGCCTCGGGTAAATGCGCTGAACCCGCGCTTCCCTTCGGCAACCTCGATGGCGTTGCATACCGTCGGTGTGTCGACCGATTTTAAAAGTATTAAAAGTTTCTCATCCATTGTTGTTCTCCAGCCAGCGCCTTAGAGCGTGTGTCGTTGCATCGGGTTGTTCAAGCGTTGGCAAATGGCCAGCGCCTCTGATTATTTCAAGCTTGGTATTCGGGATTAGGTAATGCATCTTCTAGTGCCTCTCAGGCGGGCACAACAGATGATCTTCACCACACAATATTAACGTGGGCAAGCAGATGGAACGCAAGGTATCTCGCTGGTCAGGCCTTGACTGCAAGGCTTTGGATTGCCGAACGAATACGTCTGTACCTAACCCCACAGCCATATCAAGGAACAAATCCAGAATTTGGTTTCGCCGGGGCCCATCGATCAGGTAATTGGGTTTCATCTCATCTCGCATCACCGAGACCAGATCACCCGCCTTGGCTTTTGTCATTTGAGATTCTAGCGCGGCTTTTACAGCTTCAACATCTGGCTCCGGATTGGTGTCCATAAGGGCAAGTCGCTCAACCCGTTCGGGAGCCTGTCGAACTATCTCCATGGCGACGATGCAGCCCATGGACAAACCGGTAAGGGCAAAACGGGGTGGTGCATGGGCCAGAATTTTCGACGACAGCATGCCAACGTCCGCGTGTCCGGATAAAGGCGCAAACTGCAAGGTTTGTGTGCCAGAAAGAGCTGTGACTTGTGGGCCAAACAGCCGCGCATCACACATCATACCGGGCAACAGAACAAGCGGTATCAAAGGTGCGCAGCCGCCAATCTGGCCCCTTCGCTCAAAGCACCCAGTTTCGCGTAGGCGATTTGCGGATCGACGGCTCCAAATCCAGCGAAAGTGCCAAACCCGTAATCAGATCCGGCAATCACGCGCTCTGGGCCAACAATATCTACAAAACGATCGATATTTTGGCTGGTTCGACAGGGGAGGAAATATGACAATTGCATCCTTTTATGTGATGCATCTGCCCACAAGGGTTTGTCAGAAGAAAACTCGTTTTGACGGCAACGTGATATTTTCATAAAGTATTGAAATGAAAAATCAAAATCCATTCCGCTTTTTCAAGATTACACCCAAGATCATCCACCTTGCCGTAATGAGGCATGGTAGGTTAATGGCGCGACAAAGAAACAGGTCTGTCTAAGTCTATAAAATGGATGTCTCGTTCTGGTATGTTTGGTGCGGCTGACCCGCTAGTCAATATGGTGGTAAGCAATGCTCGTTATAATCGATCCGCAGCGGATAGTATGCTCGGGCCTGGCTTGGGCGCAACCAGCAAAACAATAGATACTGGCCTCGCCGTTGTTCTTGGAAACAGCCCTAACACAAATACACAAGAACGAAAATTTGTAAGGAATTTTTATGACGTTCTTTTAGAGTCAAGTTTGAATTATCTGATCAGTAAGAAGCTCGGCCCCGCAGCCGGGCCAATCTCAAAAATGACAGGTGCAGCCATCACACAATTGGCTGGAAGTGGCAAAGTTAAAGAAATGGTTCTTTCGGCAACGGCTGGCCCATACAAAAAGCCGGGTAGAAGTATGAGCGGTGGTAGGCCAACACGAAAATCAAGCCGTCCAGAGAGACCCTCACGGTGAGTAAAAATGCAAAAGATCGTACCAGAGATCGTACCAAAAACTGCATGAAGGCGATTTGTAGTGTGACCATACTACAAAAATAAGGATCTAAACCACTGATATCAAAC
>CALJEW010000139.1 GCA_938074585.1 uncultured Rhodospirillales bacterium
CCCATCAGTGGATGAAAAAGAACTTCAAAACGCTCTGCAAAACATTGCTGATAGCAACAAAACATCTGCGCCTCTCAAGAAAAAACGCAAATCTAAATCTGGCGACGTTGTTATCATCGACTTTGTTGGTAGCGTTGAGGGTGAAGAGTTCCCAGGCGGCAAGGCCGATGGTTACGAATTGGAACTCGGTTCCAATAGCTTTATCCCAGGCTTTGAAGAGCAACTGATTGGTAAAAACGCCGAAGAGAAAGTGCACGTTACCGTCAATTTCCCTGAAGAGTACGGCGCAGCCGAATTAGCCGGTAAAGAAGCGGTATTCAACGTTACGGTCAACGAAATTAAAGAAACAACAGCGACCGAGATTGATGACGAACTGGCGAAAAAACTGGGTTTGGAAAGTCTTGAGAAGCTAAAAGAGACCATCACAGAAGAGCAGGGACGTGAGTTGAAAAACATGTCTCGGACACGGACCAAGCGTTTGTTGCTTGATGCATTGACCGACTATTGTGACTTTGAAGTTCCAAAAAAATTGACAGAATCAGAGTTTGATACGATTTGGGCTCAATACGAAGAACAGAAAAAATCTGGCGAAGCCAACGATGAAGACGAAGATTTAAGCGAAGACGAGCAACGCGCAGAATTTCATGGAATTGCAGTTCGCCGTGTGAGCCTAGGCCTCTTGCTTTCTGAAATTGGACGCTTAAATAATATCCAAGTGAGCCAAGATGATGTAACGCGAGCTATTATGCAGCAAGCGCAGCAATATCAAGGTCAAGAGCAAGCTGTTATGGAGTTCTATAAGAATAATCCAGAAGCAATGCAGCAGATTACAGCTCCACTTTATGAAGAAAAAGTCGTTGATTTTATTATTGAGTTAGCAAATGTAACGGACAAAAAAGTTACAGTTGAAGAAATGATGAAGGTATTCGAGACCGACAACGAAGAGGCTGAGAAAAAATCTAAAAAACCAAAGAAAAAAGCGGTTGCTAAGAAAGCCGGCGATAAAGCTGTTAAGCCAGCGGCTAAAAAGAAAGTTCAAGCTAATAAAAAAGCTGAGAAAAAAGACTAATTTAACGCACCTGAATTGCGTTGATTTTTTGGCGTAACAAAAAGGAAAATCCGTTCATGCGCGAACCTGCAGATACCTATATGAACAACCTTGTCCCTATGGTCGTCGAGACCACAAATCGGGGTGAGCGGTCTTACGATATCTATTCACGCCTGTTAAAAGAACGGATTATATTTTTAACGGGTCAAGTAAACGACCATGTTGCCAGTCTAATTTGTGCACAGTTGTTGTTTTTAGAATCAGAAAACCCAACAAAAGACATATCTTTTTATATTAATTCGCCTGGTGGTGTTGTTACTGCAGGTTTGGCGATTTACGACACCATGCGTTACATTCGCCCCGCAGTCTCTACAGTCTGCATTGGTCAAGCGGCCTCTATGGGTTCGTTGTTGTTGTGTGCTGGTGAATCGGGCAAGCGTTATGCGCTTCCAAATTCACGGGTCATGGTTCACCAGCCTTCTGGAGGCGCACAGGGTCAAGCATCCGATATCGAAATTCAGGCACGTGAAATTCTTAAGATACGCGAACGCCTTAATTTAATTTATGTTGAGCATACGGGTAAATCTTTGGATGAGATTGAAAAGGCTTTAGATCGCGATAGTTATTTAAGCTCTGAAGAAGCAAAAGCCTTTGGCCTTATTGATGAAGTCGTCGACAACCGTCCTGTCCCTGAAGGCGACGATGACACAAAAATTCCAAGTAACTAACTTTACTTTTTTCTTTTTAATTTTTTTGTATTCTAATCAAACCGTGTGTAAATTTGCATTTCAGGAGGTTGAATTGTGCAAATTACTGTAAGTTAATCAATTTGGCCTGTTTTGCATTGTGTGTTCCTGCCTCTAGCGGGTAATATGTATTATTCACGTCGTTATACCTTATTGGAGTCTCCATGAGCAAAACCACCAGCGGTGATTCAAAGAACACCCTTTACTGCTCCTTCTGCGGAAAGAGTCAGCACGAAGTGCGTAAATTAATCGCTGGGCCGACAGTGTTCATCTGTGATGAATGTGTCGAGCTTTGCATGGACATTATTCGCGAGGAACATAAAACAAGTATGGTCAAATCCGGTGATGGCGTACCAACACCGCAAGACATCTGTGAAGTTCTTGATGATTATGTCATAGGCCAGTCTGGCGCTAAGCGTGTTTTGTCTGTTGCGGTTCATAACCACTACAAACGTTTAAACCATGGAAGTAGCTCAGACAGTGAAGTTGAGCTTGCAAAATCAAACATTATGTTGGTTGGTCCAACAGGTTGCGGTAAAACGTTGTTGGCGCAAACTCTAGCCCGAATACTTGATGTTCCTTTCACAATGGCAGACGCAACGACGCTGACAGAAGCTGGTTATGTTGGCGAAGACGTCGAGAACATCATTTTGAAGTTATTACAGTCTGCTGATTATAATGTTGAGCGGGCACAGCGTGGCATTGTCTATATTGATGAGGTTGATAAAATTTCTCGTAAATCTGATAACCCATCAATAACCCGTGATGTTTCTGGCGAAGGTGTTCAACAAGCCTTGTTGAAAATCATGGAAGGTACAATAGCGAGCGTTCCTCCTCAGGGTGGGCGCAAGCATCCACAACAAGAGTTTTTGCAAGTTGATACAACAAATATTTTGTTCATCGTTGGTGGTGCTTTTGCTGGCTTGGATAAAATCATTGCTTCGCGTGGGAAGGGGTCTTCCATTGGTTTTGGTGCTGATGTTGAAGGTGAAGACGAGCGTAAAACCGGTGAAATTTTGCAAGATCTAGAGCCTGAAGATTTGTTGAAATTTGGTCTTATCCCAGAATTTGTTGGCCGTCTTCCCGTATTAGCAACGCTTGAAGACTTAGATGAAAGCGCATTGATCCAAATTTTAACGGAACCAAAGAACGCATTGGTTAAACAGTATCAACGCTTGTTTGAAATGGAAGATGTTAAGCTTGGGTTCTCTGAAGGTGCCTTAGAATGTATTGCTGAAAAAGCTGTTGCGCGTAAAACTGGCGCACGTGGACTTCGCTCGATCATGGAAAACATACTTCTAGATACAATGTATGATTTGCCGGGTGTTGACGGGGTTGAAGAAATCGTAATTAACCGAGAAGTCGTCGAAGAGTCTGGAAATCCACTCTATATCTATTCAGAGCGGAAAGATGAAGTTGAAACCAGCGCTTAACTCTATTTGGTTTGATTGGGGTTGCACCATTGTTTACGACACACCATTTATTATGTGCATGTTAGATGCCAACGACGAGTTCAATTCTATGGTCATTGAAACTATAGTTATTTGTCCTCCATATATGAAAAGGCTACAAGTCTGTGACGCACCAAAACGCTAAATACCCAGTCCTCCCTCTTCGTGACATAGTTGTCTTTCCGCACATGATTGTGCCGCTATTTGTCGGCCGTGAAAAATCAGTTCGCGCTCTTGAAGACGTTATGAAAGATGATAAACAAATACTATTGGTTGCTCAAAAAAATGCAACACAAGACGATCCTGCGCCTGGTGATATCTATGATGTTGGTACAGTATCAACAGTTCTACAACTTCTTAAGCTTCCCGATGGTACGGTTAAAGTTCTCGTTGAAGGTATCCAGCGCGTAAAGATTTCAGAGTTTGTTGATAAACCAGAATTTTTTGAAGCCAATGCAATATTGATTGAGGAACAACCTCAAGATGAAGGTGAGCTTGTAGCTCTGTCACGTACGGTTGTTTCTCAATTCGAGCAGTATATAAAGTTAAACAAAAAAATACCGCCGGAAGTTTTGGTTTCAATCAATCAAATTGAAGATGCTAGCAAACTTGCTGATACCGTTGCATCACACTTGGCCCTTAAAATTTCAGAAAAACAGAAATTACTTGAGGCCGTATCGATCACTGAACGCCTTGAAAGTGTTTTTTCCTACATGGAATCTGAAATTGATGTTCTTCAGATAGAGAAAAAGATCAGAAATCGGGTTAAGCGCCAAATGGAGAAAACTCAGCGCGAGTACTATTTGAATGAGCAATTAAAGGCCATTCAAAAAGAACTTGGCGATTCGGATGACGGAAAAGACGAAACAGCAGAGCTTGAAGAGAAAATAAAAAAAACCAAGCTTTCAAAAGAAGCTGAAGAGAAATCATTAGCAGAATTGAAAAAGCTTAAATCCATGAGCCCTATGTCTGCTGAAGCAACGGTTGTGCGCAACTATTTAGATTGGATTCTTGCTATTCCTTGGAAAAAGCGTTCTCGTATGAAAAAAGATCTGAACGCAGCGCAAGCTGTTCTCGACAAAGATCATTATGGTCTTAAGAAAGTTAAAGAACGGATTATTGAATATTTAGCCGTTCAACAGCGCACAAATAAAGTTTCTGGACCAATTTTATGTCTCGTTGGCCCTCCGGGTGTTGGAAAAACATCTTTAGGTAAGTCGATCGCAAACGCAACGGGGCGTTCGTTCGTTCGCATGTCTTTGGGTGGAGTGCGCGATGAGTCTGAAATTCGGGGCCATCGTAGGACGTATATTGGTTCAATGC
Source organism: uncultured Rhodospirillales bacterium (assembly GCA_938074585.1). Taxonomy (GTDB): domain Bacteria; phylum Pseudomonadota; class Alphaproteobacteria; order Rhodospirillales; family Casp-alpha2; genus JABMNT01. The sequence continues at coordinate 4,569 of CALJEW010000139.1, forward strand.
CCGGAAAAGTAATTCAGGGCATGAAAAAAGCAAAAACATCAAATCCTTTGTTCTTATTGGATGAAGTTGATAAAATGGGCCAAGATTGGCGTGGAGATCCAGCATCAGCATTGCTTGAAGTACTCGATCCAGAGCAAAACAACGCCTTTAGTGACCATTATCTTGAAGTCGATTATGATTTGTCTGACGTTATGTTTGTTACAACAGCAAACACAATGAACATGCCAGCTCCTCTTTTAGACCGTATGGAGATTATTCGTTTATCTGGTTATACAGAAGACGAAAAAATTGAAATCGCTAAAGGCCACTTGATTTCAAAACAAATAAAGAATCATGGTTTAAAAGATGGCGAATGGTTGATTGCAGACTCTGGCCTTCGTGATCTTATTCGATATTACACACGCGAATCGGGTGTACGTAATCTTGAACGTGAATTAGCCAATTTAGCACGTAAAGCAGTTAAAGAAATTGTGACAAATAATGATGTCACAAGAATTGAAGTCACGGACGAAAACTTGGCGTTATATGCAGGTATAAAACGCTACCGATTTGGTGAAATTGAAGCAGATGACTTAGTTGGTGTAACAACGGGTCTTGCTTGGACTGAAGTTGGTGGTGAATTACTAAGCATTGAAGCCGTTATGGTTCCAGGCAAAGGTAAAATGACAATTACTGGAAAATTGGGTGATGTTATGACCGAATCCATTCAGGCTGCAAAATCTTACGTTCAATCGCGGTCATTGGACTTTGGCATTATTCCACCAGTGTATACCAAAAATGATATTCACGTTCACGTCCCAGAAGGTGCAACACCAAAAGATGGGCCTTCAGCTGGAGTGGGAATGGTGACTTCTATTGTTTCCGTACTTACGAACAATGCAGTCCGCAAGGATGTAGCCATGACGGGTGAAGTTACTTTGCGCGGGCGTGTGTTGCCGATTGGTGGTTTGAAGGAGAAACTTCTTGCTGCTTTGAGAGGTGGTATTAAAACCGTATTGATCCCAAAAGATAATGAAAAAGACTTAGAAGACATTCCTGATAATGTAAAAGAAGGGATGGAGATTATTCCAGTCGCCATAGTTGATGAAGTCTTGCAGCATGCACTGGTTAAAGAATTAGTACCTGTTGAATGGACTGAGGAAGAGACACTTAAATCTTCAATGACTAATTCAACAGATGATGATGACGTGAGTGGTCAGCTTACTCACTAAAATTCATCGTAAATTTGACGAAACGTGTTTACTTTTAAATAACCGCGATTCGCTTGAAAACGCGTTGAATATTCTTGTAACACCATAAACAACGCGTTTTTTCTTTACCATACTTGATTTAAATTAGTTTAAACATCGTTGTGGATCGGGTACTTAAGAATAAAACCGCGGATTTCTGGGGAAAATTCATCAAAAGCTAATTGACGAAATCGAAATCTTGATTATAAATTAAATTATTACGCGGGTTAAGCAAAGTTGGTATAAAATAAGTATACCAATTAATTCAAACCATAATAACCTTAATAGATAGGGCCTCAAAATGAACAAAAATGATTTAGTAGCTACTGTAGCAACAAGCACAGGGTTATCAAAAGCAGACGCAACGAAAGCTGTAGACGGTGTATTCGAAGCAATCACAAGTACTCTTAAAGACGGCTCTGAAGTCCGTCTTGTTGGTTTCGGCACATTCAGTGTTTCTGCTCGTGCTGCAACAACCGGCCGCAACCCTCGCACGGGTGAGGCGATTCAAATTTCGGCATCTAATCAGCCGAAATTCAAGGCCGGAAAAGGCCTTAAAGCTGCTGTTAACTAAGACTCTGTTTGATGTTTTTGAGATTGGTCGCCCTTATTGGCGGCCGATTTTATTTGTTAAAAAAATATCAATTAAAACGCTTGTTATTGTCCGGTAAGAACGAGTATCTATCGGAACTAATAAGTTAAGTGGGTGGTTAGCTCAGCTGGGAGAGCATCTCGTTTACACCGAGAATGTCGGGGGTTCGAGCCCCTCACCACCCACCACTTCTTATTCAGTCTCTTTCAAGTTTAGAGCTTGAATTAAGCCCTCAATATATGGGTATTTTTTATATTTATATTCAGTGTTTCTAAATACTTTTGAAAAGATTAATTTTATTACGTAAGCTTGCTTGACACCCCTTGGTGGGTAGCTTAAATCAGGCCTCGCGAGAAGTTACTTCGTTAAATTGAAGATGCAAAAATGGTTTTTGAGGGGGTGTAGCTCAGTTGGTTAGAGCGCCGGCCTGTCACGCCGGAGGCCGCGAGTTCAAGTCTCGTCACTCCCGCCAAATCCTTATAACTAGCGACACTATCAATACAAAAAAACAACCATTTAATTGTTAATACGGCTCCTTATAAGGAGCCGTTTACTTTTGTAACTTAAGCTCCATGGCAATGCGGTTTTTGTGTTGCGAAAGTTGGTGCACTGAGGCATTTTAATTATATTTTTACTATGCCATACCATGAGCCTCTAATTATAATAAAAGGAGACATTACTTGGAGTCGTTGGTTGCTACCTATATTCCGATTCTAATTTTTCTAGGGATCGCTATAGCCATTGCAGTGATCGCAATTGTCGCATCTGTGATTGTTGCGTCTCAGCGTCCTGATGTTGAAAAGAATTCACCTTACGAATGTGGCTTCCCTCCTTTTGATGATGCCCGCCATAAATTTGATGTTCGCTTCTATTTAGTAGCGATACTTTTCATTATCTTTGATCTAGAAGTCGCCTTCCTTTTCCCTTGGGCTATTAGCTTGGGGCAAATTGGAATGATGGGTTTTTGGTCAATGATCATTTTCTTAGGTATTCTTACTATTGGATTTGTCTACGAATGGCGCAAAGGAGCTTTGGAATGGGAGTAAATACCTCAATGCAAGCAAACCAAGAAATTTCAATTCCACCAGGTACAGATCAGGATTTGATCTTACAGCAAGTAACGGGTGAATTGCAGGACAAAGGTTTTGTTCTTGCTAACGTAGACAAAGTCGTTAACTGGGCCAGAACTGGGTCGTTATGGCCCATGACTTTCGGGTTGGCATGTTGTGCTGTGGAAATGATCCACGCCTACATGCCGCGTTATGACTTGGACCGCTTTGGCGTTGTTCCACGTCCAAGCCCACGCCAATCTGACGTTATTATTGTTGCTGGCACGCTTACTAATAAAATGGCCCCAGCGTTCCGCAAGGTATATGATCAAATGGCTGAGCCTCGTTATGTGATATCTATGGGATCATGTGCTAACGGTGGTGGTTATTATCATTACTCATATTCCGTTGTACGCGGATGTGATAGAGTTGTTCCTGTAGACGTTTATGTTCCTGGGTGCCCCCCAACAGCTGAAGCCCTGATTTACGGTGTGATGCAGTTACAAAAGAAAATCAAACGAACAGGGACGATCTGGCGTTAAGTCAAATTGTACCCCCTTTTTAGAATTGGCCGAACGTGGGCATGAATCTCGATATTAAAGAACTTGGCGAATACATCTCCAGCACTATTAGTGTCAATGTGGATGACGTCACTTATGCTCAGGATGAGTTAACATTAACTATTCCTGTGGCGTCACTTATCAAAGTACTTAGCTTTTTACGTGATGATGCAAATTGTCAGTTCAAGCAATTAATGGACGTTTGTGGTATTGATTACCCTGCCCAAGAAAAGCGTTTTGGAGTTGTTTACAACTTGTTGAGCTTAACTTTGAACTTACGCGTTCGGGTTAAAATTTGGACCGATGAAGACACACCAATTCCTACAGTAACAGGAATATTTAGTTCAGCAAACTGGTTCGAACGTGAAGTCTGGGATCTGTATGGTGTGTATTTTTCAGAGCATCCTGATTTACGCCGTATTTTGACCGATTACGGTTTTGAAGGCCATCCTTTACGCAAAGATTTTCCGCTGACCGGTTATGTTGAGTTGCGTTATAATGAAGAACAAAAGCGCGTTGTTTACGAACCCGTAAAGTTGACACAAGACTTCCGTTCTTTCGACTTCTTAAGTCCATGGGAAGGCCCTAAAGCCGTTCTACCCGGTGACGAGAAAGCCGACAAAATTGAAAATGAGGATGCGTCCTGATGGCTGAAACAGAAATAAAGAATTATAACCTGAATTTCGGCCCTCAGCACCCAGCTGCCCACGGTGTGTTACGCATGGTTCTTGAAATGGACGGTGAAATCATTGAGCGTTGTGATCCTCATATTGGATTGCTTCACCGCGGCACAGAAAAGTTAATTGAACATAAAACATACGTTCAAGCTGTCCCTTACTTTGATCGTCTTGACTATGTGGCACCCCAAAACCAAGAACATGCATTCGCACTAGCGACGGAAAAGCTTTTAGGCATTAAAGCCCCGCCACGGGCTCAATACATTCGTGTTCTGTTTGCGGAAATTGGCCGTATTCTGAACCATTTGCTTAACATTACATCTTATACAATGGATGTTGGCGCTATGACCCCAATGCTTTGGGGTTTTGAAGAGCGCGAAGTGTTGATGGAGTTTTGCGAACGGGCTTCCGGTGCACGGATGCACATGAATTACTTCCGCCCAGGTGGTGTAACTGCTGATATGCCTTCAGGTTTAGGCGATGACATTGCCGCATGGGCCGATAGCTTTGTTGGCTTTATGGATGATCTTGAAACGCTGATTACTGAAAACCGTATTTTCAAGCAGAGGACAGTTGATATTGGCGTTATATCAGCCGAACAATGCTTTGATTGGGGTTTTTCCGGCCCCAACATCCGGGCTTCT
>CALJEW010000140.1 GCA_938074585.1 uncultured Rhodospirillales bacterium
CAAAAAAGCCAAGTGGTGAGCGTCCAGCAACGCTTGTTCAAGTTGACACCGTAAAGGTTGTCCCATTTACACAAACGATTCCTGTAATTGGTCGGTTTGTTGCCCGCAAAGCCGGCGTAGTTGCAGCGCGTGCAAAAGGGGCTGTTGGCAAAATCAACGTAGAGGTGGGTGACCGGATTGAAGCGGGGGCTGTGATGGCTGTGCTTATTCGTGATCGCTTATTGTGGGAACGTAATTTATATCAGGCTGAAGTCGCTAATTACAAAGCACAAACAGAAACTAAAAAAGCTCGGATAAAACTCATTAAACAAGAATTGACCCGGTTGAACTCTCTGAAAAAGTCGCCAGCATTTTCGCAAGCCCGCTTGGATGATAAAAAACAAACCGTAATTGTTGCACAAAGTGAAGCCGCAGAAACGCAAGCTCAGCTGCGGAAAGCCCAAGCTAATTTTAAACTGCGCCAAATTGACTATAACGATGGCGAAATCAAAGCCCCTTACGGTGGCGTTGTGACACAGAAGCATACTTCAGTTGGCTCTTACGTCAGTATTGGTTCTGCGGTATTTACATTGATTGATGATACAACGCTTGAGATTGAAGCCGATGTACCCGCTGAACGCATCGGACGTTTAAAAGCGGGCGTTATGATCAATGTTAGCATTAACAGGATAAGCTCTATTAAAGCCGCTGTTCGGGCAGTAGTGCCCGAAGAAAACCCACAAACCCGCACTCGAGCAGTCCGTTTCGAGCCCATTCAAATGATTGGTATTGAGAACTTAGCTGTGAACCAATCCGTCACTTTGCACCTCCCATCTGGCGCACAACAAAATATGCTTTCCGTCCATAAAGATGCCATTTTAAACCGCCGTGGAAATCAGCTAGTGGTGATTGTCGACAATGGCAAAGCGGTCTTCCGTCCGGTTCAATTAGGTGAAGCTTCTGGGAACCGATTTATTGTCCAAGGTGGCCTTAAAGATGGAGACGTAGTTGTTATTCGTGGCAACGAACGCCTGCGGCCGAAGCAATCAATACGATATAAAAGAATGCAAAAGCCAACAGTGGCAGCCACAAATACTACTAAGAAAAAAATTGAAAATTAAGCAAAATGAACCTTATTCGGATAGCGCTCGATAGACCGGTCGCAATTATAGCTAGCGTATTAATGGTGGTTATGTTTGGTTTGGTCGCACTTCAAGCGATCCCTATTCAACTCATTCCCGACGTTCGAAAGCCCATCATCACTCTAACCACCAACTGGGCTGGGTCCGCCCCTGCTGAAGTTGAGCGCGAGATTACAAACCGCCAAGAAGAAGTTTTTCGCGGTATTGAAGGGTTAGAGAAAATTATATCAACGTCCGAAGATGGACGTGCACGGGTAACACTAGAGTTCAAAATTGGCACCAACATGGATAAATCATTGTTGTTGGTTGCCAACCGTTTGGACCGTGTTGATGGCTATCCATCTGAAGTAAAACAACCAACAATGCGAACGTCTGGGTCTGATGATAATCCTATTGCCTGGTTTACCATGGTCAAAGTTGCAAACGACGTCAAATCCATGCACACCTATGGCGACTTTGCTGAAGATACTATTAAGGACAGCTTAGAACGGGTTCCGGGCGTCTCGCGCGTGAACGTTTATGGCGGCTCCCAGCAGCGCATGGAAATCATTGTTAACCCCGATAGCATGGCCCGTTATGGTTTAGTCGTTACTGAAGTTGTTGCAAAATTACGTGCTGCCAATGCGTCTGTTTCTGCGGGAGATATTGAAGAAGGAAAGCGCCGATATGTTGTTCGTACAGAAGGTGAACTTTCTAAAATAGAACACGTTCGCGCCGTATTATTGAGATCAGAACGTGACACGACATCCGGGCGCATGGCGCGGGTCACCGTTGGTGATATTGCCGAAGTTAAGCTCAATTACAAAGACCCCGTCGCCCGCATTCGTTTTAATGGTCAGCCCGCAATGGCGGTCAACATAGTTCGTGAAAACGGGGCCAACGTTATTCAGGTTATGGCCGGTATTAAACAAACCATTTCAGAATTAAACACTTCCGCTCTAGCCGACACCGGTTTGAAGTTGGTTCAAGTTTACGATGAAACCACATATATCAATTCATCTATTGAGTTGGTTCAACAAAACATTGTCGTTGGCGGGCTTTTAGCGGCCTTTATGCTGTTGATGTTTTTACGCTCAGGCGGGGCAACTTTGATTGTTTCCCTAGCCATTCCTATTTCAGTAATCGGTGCCTTTGTTGCTATGGCAGCTTTAGGGCGCTCGATTAACGTGATTTCATTAGCCGGCATTGCTTTTGCTGTGGGTATGGTGGTTGATGCGGCGATCGTTGTGCTGGAAAACATTTACCGCCACCGTGAACTAGGAAAATCGCGTTCTGAGGCCGCTTATTTAGGCGCGTCCCAGGTTTGGGGTGCTGTATTGGTTTCAGCCCTAACAACCGTAATGGTGTTCATTCCCATTTTAATTATGGAACTTGAAGTTGGGCAATTGTTCCGCGATATCGCCGTTGCCTTATCTGTGTCGGTTATGTTGTCATTACTGGTTGCGGTTTCGGTTATCCCTGCACTCTCCAACAGATTGCTTGGCAAAGATGCTGACACCACCGTCAAGCGTCTCCGCATCCCAGTTATTGATGATTTTGCAGAATGGTTTGTCTACGCTATCGTCGGGTTTACCCGCCGGGTGACAGCAAGCCGCGCACTAGCTCTTATGGTCGTTTTCGTCATTTGTGGATCTGGAGCATTCGTTACTTGGAAATTACTGCCTAAATTAGACTATTTACCAACCGGCAATAAAAACCTGATCTTTGGCCTACTTGTCCCCCCTCCCGGTTATAACTTAAAAACGACAGTAGGCATTGCACAGCAATTCGAAGATACCGTACGTCCGCATTTATCAACTAAAGAAAAGCCGTTTGCAAAACAAGGTGAACACCCTAAATTATCGCGATTCTTTTTCGTCGCCTTCCGGGGTCGGACAATTCTTGGGGCTCAAGCAGCTGATCCACGACGGGTTAAAGAGTTACTCCCCTACATGCGGAAAGCCGCTTTCCAAGAACCCGGAACCTTCGGGCTTGTTACACAACAAGCGCTGTTTGGTCGTGGTATTGGCGGAAAACGCAGTATTGATTTCAATATATCAGGCCCGAATATGCAGAGTATTTTGGATGTAGCGCTTAAAAGCTTTAGCATGATCAATCAAATCATGCCAAGGTCCCAAGGCACACAAATGCGCCCCATACCTGGCCTAACCATGGGTGCTCCTGAAGTTCGCGTCCTTCCAGACCGCACGAAGCTGGCTGATAACGGTGTCTCTACTCGTGAATTGGGTGATACCATTGATGCTTTTAATGATGGTCTTAGGATTGCTGAAATTACCGTCGGATCAAGCCGCATGGATTTAACTTTAAAAGGCCGTGTTGGTGAAATTATTGAAACACAGGGCATTAACAACCTACCCATTGTCACCCGATCAGGAAAAATTATTCCAGCCAGCTCTTTGGCGAATGTCATAGTGACATCTGGGCCCACAGAGATCCGTCATATTGAACGTGAACGGACAGTAACCTTACAAATAAACCCTCCCGGCCAAATTCCTTTGCAGGAGGTGATTGATGAGCTCAATGATAAAGTCATAACCAAAATTAAAGCAGATGGATTGCCTAGCGGAATAAAAATCAATTTAAGTGGGACTGCGGATCAATTGAGTAAAACTAAAGAAGCAATCCAAGTTGATTTGCTTATGGCTTTGGTTATTGTTTATTTGGTCATGGCCGTTTTATTTGAGAGCTTTTGGTATCCCTTGATCATAATGCTGTCAGTACCCTTGGCAACAGCCGGCGGTGTTCTTGGATTATGGCTGGTCAACTTACAAAAGTTCCAAGCCCTAGATATGCTGACGTTGCTGGGTTTCGTGATTTTAATCGGAATCGTTGTCAACAATGCCATTTTGTTGGTGCATCAGACTTTATTTCATATACGTGATGAAGGCATGGACGTTGCCAGCGCGACACTTGAAGCCACTCGAAACCGAATTAGGCCGATTTTCATGTCTACCTTAACAAGTGTGTTTGGAATGATGCCCTTGGTCTTATTCCCGGGTGCCGGGTCTGAGCTTTATAGGGGCTTAGGCTCAGTTGTATTGGGTGGCCTAGCCCTTTCAGCGGTTCTAACACTGCTAATCGTGCCCCCGTTATTGACACTGTTCGCAGGTTTTTTGGAACGCAATCGTGCCAACAAAGCTCTTCCTGCAAAAGTATTTGTTCAAGATTTAGCCAAATAAAAGGTATGAAGATTAGTGACCTGATAAACTACTTTTAGATTAAGCCTGTTTGGTCATAGTAATTTTGAATACTCCATCTTCTTCTGTTGAAGATGTAAGGTCGTGCCCGGTGTTTTCACAAAAAACTTCGAAATCTTTAGGCGCTGCAGGATCCGTTGCTAAAATCTCAAGAATATCGCCCGGAATTAATTCCTTAATCGCTTTGTTTGCCTTCAATACAGGCAATGGACAACTAAGTCCTTTTAGGTCGAGAATGTTGGTGGTCATGCAGAAGCGACCCCTTTGCTGTTTTTAATTACTTTAGAACTTAATGCAATGTAATCCTTGGACAAGTCTTTCGTGTAAAAAAACCATGTATTAACTGAGAGAACTTTATATTTAGACACTTGATTTAGAGCGTAATATATGCAGAACGTTCTTACTATAGTTATTATATGATGGGGTTAATTATGATATTTCGACAGTTTTTTGAAAGCGTTTCAAGCACATACACGTATCTGATCGCGAGTCGCAAAGGCGGAGAAGCACTATTAATTGACCCCGTTATTGAAAAAGTAGATTTATACATGCGGGTTTTGTCTGAATTGGACCTAAGACTTATAAAGGCCGTCGATACCCATTGCCATGCTGACCATATTACAGCCCTTGGCCGTTTAAGAGATGAAACCCATTGCGTTACGGTAATGGGAAGAAACACAGATGTAGACGTTGTTTCTATGCGCGTCGACGATGGTGACAGCATTGATATTGAAAACATTTCACTGCAAGTTCTCTTCACTCCCGGACATACATCCGATTCCTATTGTTTCCGGATGGAAGATCGCATCTTTACCGGCGATACCCTATTAATTCGCGGAACAGGACGCACAGATTTCCAGCAAGGAAATCCTCACGATGCCTACAATTCATTATTTGGTAAAATATTAACCTTACCCGACGACATACTTGTTTACCCGGGCCACGATTATAAAGGTGAAACGGTCAGCACAATCGGTGAAGAAAAAGCCTTTAACCCGCGCCTTCAAGTCAGCTCCGCCGATGCATATGCTGAAATTATGAATAATTTAAACTTACCCAATCCGAAATTGATGGATGAGGCTGTTCCTGCTAATTTGGCCATTGGGTTTCATGCCGATGATCCTATGATTGCTGAATGTTCTTTAACTTGTGTACAGGCTCAATCAAAGCTTGGCGATGATCAAACTTTATTTGTTGATTTGCGTGAAAGTAGCGAGCGCGAGCGCGATGGTATTATCCCCAGTTCCGTTCACGCCCCCTACCCCGCAATCGAAAGCGCCATAAAACCAGGTGGGTTACTGCATGCAATGTCAACACAAACCGGCAAAATGCTGTTGCTTTATTGTGCTTATGGCGAACGGTCCGCGTTGGCACTAAAGGACGTTAAAGCGGCTGGTATAGATAATGCGTGTCATCTTACAGGCGGTATTGATGCGTGGACAAAATCAAGGTCACCATTAGAGTTTTAAACACGAAGTTGTTTTAGAAGATTGTTGGAAATAGTGAATACCGGACGCACAAATCTTGCGCTCAACCCGACCTAAATGTTCTAAGTGATGAATGTGGGCTAGGGATTCTCCTATTGCAAAGAACAGCTGATGCGTATCAAACTTACGATGAAACAGAGCATTTAAAACAACCACTCCTGTCGCAGGCACCGCGCATGCCACCCATGCCGCGTCTAAGCGCTCTTCATGGTGAGCCGTCAGATCATCAAGCCGGCCTAACAAGCCATAAAACGGCCAATCGTGACTAGGTAAAACCAAAGTATCGTCTGGCAAATGTTTAAATTTTTTCAAGCTGTCCAAAAATTGCGCCAGCGGATTAGCCGTTGGTTGCTGAGGCCAAACACTAACATTTGGGCTAATACGTGGCAAAACTTGATCACCCGAAATTAAAATTTTTGCATCACCACAATATAAACATGCATGCTCGGGCGAATGCCCCGTACCAATGATGATGCGCCAAATGCGGCCTCCAATGTCTATATCATCACCTTCTGAAATGCGGTTAAAGCTGTTAGGGATTGGCGAGACTATAGACGGAAAACGCCCTATACGATTATTAACCTGTGCTGACATTTCATCATCAAACCCAGCGCCTCGATAAAATGATAAAGTCTCATCTAATTGCCCTTTACCATCATCCAAATAAGACATTCGTGCATGAGACCATTCGGTCATAGGCATCCACAATTTAACACCAAATTCGGCACACATCCATCCAGCAAGCCCAACATGGTCGGGATGAAAATGAGTAACAATTATGCGTTTAAGCGGTTTATCGGCTGAAAAATAGGTTGCGGCTAATGTATGCCATGCAGCTTTAACTTCATCACGGGCAATGCCCGTATCGACAACCGTCCAGCCATCGCCATCTTCCAAAAGCCAGAGATTAATATGGTTTAATGCAAAGGGTAGCGGCATCCGCAGCCAATAAACACCTGGAGCGACTTCAAAGGTTGTCCCCATTTCGGGAACGGTTTTTCCAAATAAATATTCAGGTTTGTACATACTTTAGATATACGGGGCAAAACCAAAAAAGAAAGACCAATCCACTCTAAAGCAAAACCGGAGTGGATGGTTACATTATTTGACCGTAGCTTTGTGGAAAAAATAAGTTAGAACGTATTCAAAGACTCACAAATCTCAGAATATATTCTAATGCACATCGCGTAATTGAGTTTGTTGACTAATAATATGGCGCAGTTCTTCTTTAATGATTTCTGTATGACGGGTTGGTTCTGCTTGTAAGACGGCAGATACAATATGGTTACGTACCGGTTTCGGCAAGCGCTCTATATTCTCGAGAATCAAAAACTTCACACTGGGGCGCACATTCGCTGACAACATCAAGCTCACCACAAGCTTCTGCCGAATGTTATGACGCATATTTCCGGCCTCTGTCAGCTCAAAGAATTCATGGACAAATTGACGAGGGGCAATAGATCCTTCCATTAAGCTGTGTAAATTTTCACGCAAAACAGACGTATATTGCTGACGGGTTTGAATAATAAATTTCGATGTATGGTGGCGGACCTTAGCTATTGATGCAGGGTTAAACGCCTGATCCGTAATGTATTTGAGGCATTCTTTGACCATATCATGGCGCGATGTTTCACCAACAATTAGAGCAACGCCACTAATTAATTTAATGGATGCCCCTAAAGGCGACAGACGGGCAGCAGCAGCCAAAGCCATCGGTGCTTCCGGGTCGCGCGTTGCCATCATTGCCAAAGACAGAGGGTCTTCAATGCCGCACAAATCAATATTGTGGTTAAGAAGGTTTTCAGGGACCAACATGCGCTGATCTTCGCCAGGCACCAAAATAGGATGGCTGAATTTATAGTTTTTTTTGATTTCCAAAGCGGCACTTAAGCCGTCTTGAGTAATCCCTAATGAATTATTCATATACCCCCCAGAGGCTGCTCATCAATAAGCTGTTACGAATTGATGAACATGCCCAGCATTCACCTGCATTTCTATTGTTTTTAATCTTTCTTGTGCATTCCACCAATATCGAAACCGAATCGCCCCAGCACGAACTATAATCGGTGGCAAATTATGGTTAATTTTTTCCTGAGCTTCTAAGTCTTCACGTGCTGCTTCTAAACCAACACGTTGATCTAATGTCCACGTTTGATTTACTGTATTCTCAGCCTCATTTTTCTCGAACACGTCTTCAAGGCGGCTGGCCAATACCAATGTCAAGAGTACTACAATTTCATTTGGAACCAACACATGCCCATTGCGCCACTTGCTTATTGTAGGTGGAGATACCCCAGAAATTTTGGCTATTTCTAGCCCGCTCATTCCTAGTGTTTCCAAACCATCAAAAACCGGAGGAGAGATCGCGCGACCGTCCCCGCTAAAAACATAATTTAACTTCATTCCCAGTTACCCATATCAAGAGGCACACTTAGTGTGCGTTTCACATTTAGCAAAACATGAACCATTATTCTAGTTAAATAGTTCGAAAATATGGTTAACGTAGCTATATATTGTATGTTTTTTTAAATTATGTATTTTAAATAATTATGAAAATAAAATATCTGTGAGGTCAAATATGCGTATCGGTATAGATCTGGGCGGAACAAAAATCGAAGGCATCGTCCTTAGCAATGAAGGGCACGAGCTTTGCCGTACCCGTGTTCCGACACCACAAGGCGACTACAACGCAACACTTCACGCAGTCGTCAACCTTATTATGCGCATAACCACAGATGCAGGTGCACCCGACAACACCACCGTTGGAATTGGTATCCCCGGCACCGTTTCGCCACGGACGGGGCTAATTAAAAATGCAAACTCAGTTTGTTTAATCGGCAACGCATTAGACAAAGACTTAGAAACTATGCTTAAACGACCTGTCAAAATTGCCAACGACGCAGACTGTTTTACCGTGTCAGAAGCATCTGACGGAGCTGGCAAGGGTGCTAGCACCGTCTTTGGAGTGATTTTAGGCACC
>CALJEW010000141.1 GCA_938074585.1 uncultured Rhodospirillales bacterium
AGGGTATTCTAGGAAACAAGAGCTAGAAGCCGATATTATTGGCGTCAGATACATGACTCAATTTGGCTATAGTCTTAATGCCAAGATGTCTTTTTTCAAAAAATGGGTGCCCATGCTGAGTTAGAAGCAAAAGTTATGGGAAAAGTTAAGGTCAGCCTGACCAAAGTTTGGACTGAGGATAGCGTTAAATCGTTATCGAAGCAAATGCCGTTCACGAAATTTAAGCACTAATGGTTTCGGGTTTTAAATGGCTTTAGCAAGGGTGATTATTTAACTGTCGGCCAGCAGGTCAAGATCATCAGCGATTAATGGCCATAAAAAAGGCCCCATCAAGGTGGGGCCTTTTCTAAAACCATACGATCAATCATACTTAGATATAGAGTCAATTTCCTAACCAGCAACCAAAATTTCAAGCATTTTATCGGTAGCCGCTTCCATGTCCGTTTTATCGACGGCAGCCAATTCGCTAGCTAACCGATCACGGGCAGCTTCATAAATTTGGCGTTCACTGAATGATTGATCCGGTTGACCAACGTTACGGTGCAAATCACGCACAACTTCAGCAATCGAAACAGGGTTACCTGAATTGATTTTTGCTTCATATTCCTGCGCACGACGGCTCCACATGGTACGTTTCACACGGGCACGGCCGCGCAATGTAGTCATCGCGTCATCAATCGTTTTACGCGAACTTAATTTACGTAATCCTGATGTTGCCGCTTTATCCGTCGGGACGCGCAATGTCATGCGGTCTTTATCGAAAGTTATAACAATCAATTCTAGTTTATGCCCGGCAATCTCTTGTTTCTCAATTGCCTCTACTTTGCCAACTCCATGGGTGGGATAAACAACGTAGTCACCTTCTTTAAAAGGAATTTCTGCAGCCATACTCTATTTTTCTCCGACTTTTAAAACGGGAGCGCTTGGTATAGATTAAATTAGCCTACACCAAACAGTCAAACGCCAGAACCACAAGACCGCACACAACGGTCTTTGAGCATCTAGCGCACGCGCTATATATCACAAAATTTAGTAAAAAACAGCCCCGCGTAAAGGAGCCTTAAAAATCAAAAGTTTTAAGCCGCTTCGCCAGGTTTTTCACTTAGCATTTCAGCCTTACCCGGCTTACCATCCCATTCCGCACCATCCGCAGGAGATTCGCCTTTAGCCGTAATATTTGGCCAAATTGATGCATACTTAGTGTTGATTTCCAGCCATTTCTCAACCCCAGGCTCGGTATCAGGCAAAATCGCTTCCGCTGGACATTCTGGCTCGCAGACACCGCAATCAATGCACTCATCAGGATGAATAACTAAAAAATTTTCGCCTACATAAAAGCAGTCTACGGGACAAACCTCGACACAATCTTGGTATTTACATTTAATGCAATTCTCAACAACGACGTAAGTCATAAATATCTCCGTTATGTAGTGCGCAATATAAGCTTCACTTCTATGTTAACTTCTTAGGCGCCTAGGCCTTCGTTGTCCAGCCGTTCAATCACTCTTTTTCGGGCATCACCAGACTCACGATCAGAAACGTGCAACAACCCAGCCAGCCTACGCATCAAACTAGCTTCAAAATCATCAACGACCCCGTCCGCATAAGCCACTTGCCATAACATTTCCATCAAATCGACACGGGCATCATGGTCGTATGCCTCTTTGACTTGGCGGGCAAATCCATAATGATCAACCGATTTGCTAACACGGGCTACGGCTTCTTCGATCAAAGCTTCAACTTCGCCCGTGTCCAACTCAAATTTATTTGCCAACAGGCCTGCAATGGCATGGCGCTCGACCAAATCAAAATCGCCGTCGATGCTTGCCGCATCGACAAGCAAAGCACATGCCGCAGCATCGCCAACTGAAATGTTATCGGGTTCTTCTACCATCGGTTCGTTAAAACCCATGACCAATCTTCTAATACGTTCAATCATAGGCTCTGCCTACCATACCTTTTAAGGGAACTGCAACCCTATGTTTTTTCGGGTTTCTCTTGATTGGCAGGCCCGTTCCTTTTACCTATTGGAATATGAATGAAAATAAAGATGTACGCCTCGATTATTCAGCAACCGGCCGCAACCGAGAAGTCATCCTTGATGTATTGAAAGAGGCCTTACCCAATTCAGGGGCCGTCTTAGAAGTGGCGTCGGGATCAGGGCAACATATCACTTATTTTGCCCAACAGATTCCTCAGCTTAAATGGCAACCCAGTGACACCGATGCCGCCGCCCGCGCGTCCATTGATGCATGGCGAAACGAAATGGGCGTAACTGATGCAGTCCTTAACCCCATTGATTTAGATGCCAGCGTTGATATTTGGTCTTTGGGGCATATCAAAGATTTAAATGCGATCATGTCGATTAACATGATCCATATTTCAGCTTGGGAAGCCTGTTTGGGGTTATTGAAAAACGCCAGTCGGGTTTTACCTGCGGGGGGCGTTTTGTATTTGTATGGCCCGTTTAAAGTTGGTGGTTTACACATTGCGCCTTCAAATGCAGAATTTGATTTATCCCTTCAATCGCAGAACCCCTCATGGGGGGTAAGGAATTTAGATGACGTGGCAGAAGAAGCGCTAAAGCAAAACTTCCAGCTGATGAAAACAATCCGCATGCCCGCCAATAATTTTTCTGTGATTTTCCACAAAAAAGATTGAGCGGTCACACGCAATAGCTGTTTAAGTCACTTAAACATAACTTTGCAAATTTCATAGCCCTTGACCCCACCCGGGGCAACGACCTCGATAGAATCGCCCAATTCTTTACCAATCAACGCCCGCGCCATGGGCGATGTGACTGAAATTTTGCCTTGCGCCATATCGGTTTCGTAAGCACCAACAATCTGGTATGTGCGCTCTTCATCGGTATCTTCATCAGCCAACAATACCGTTGCACCAAAGCGCACCAAAGCGCCAGATAGCTTTGAAGGGTCAATTACATCTACGCAACTGATCACGCCTTCTAATTCTGTAATACGCCCTTCAACAAAGCTTTGGCGTTCACGCGCCGCATGATATTCCGCGTTTTCTTTCAAATCACCGTGCTCACGCGCCGTCCCAATGGCACGGATGATCTCTAGGCGCTCTACATTTTTAAGCGTCCGCAATTCCGTTTCTAAAACTGTTAACCCATCGCGGGTCATAGGGACCTTTTCCATGTCCATCTCACCTTATTTCGTAAACACATAATATTCGAAGTTCAACGCGTTAGTCTATAATGCGTTGCAAAAAACCCACTCAAAGGAGCGAAGTAAATCTGCATAACTTGGGTCGAAACCTTAGAACATATCATCAAAATAGTCTTGTAGAGGCGCAACTTCAAGTCTTGCCGTTTGAAGAACTGCCACAGCTTCTATTGCAGCGGTTGCTCCCGTCATTGTTGTGAAGTGCGGAATAGAAGACGTTAGGGCTGAACGACGGATCGAATAACTATCCAAAATCGCCTGAGCGCCTTCCGTAGTGTTGATGATCATTTGAATTTCACCGTTCAAAATTGCATCTTCACAGTGAGGCCGGCCTTCCTGAACTTTATTGACCTTCGCGACGCTTAAGCCCTGTTCT
>CALJEW010000142.1 GCA_938074585.1 uncultured Rhodospirillales bacterium
CATTAATAACGGTAGCCAACATGCCCATATAGTCAGCGCTGGTTCGCTCAATCCCAAGTTCAGCTCCTGATACACCTCGGAAAATGTTTCCAGCTCCAATAACTAAGCTGATTTCAACGCCTTGATCGTGAACGGATTTAACTTCTTTACAAATGCGGGCGACTGTTGATGGCTCTAGCCCAAACTCTTGTTGTCCCATAAGCCCTTCTCCAGAGAGTTTGAGTAAAACTCGGTGGTACTTAGGCTCATTCGACATGTTCATCCCCTGCTATGTATTCATTTATTGGTAAGTCTATATCTTTGTATCGTAAACTCTAAGAATCCTTATACACTAGATATAACCAACCACAGCGAATAATATATTACGGGCTACGGTTGGGACTTATACAGAGACGAATTTCAGTTTAGTTACCGGCAACGGCGGCAACTTCAGCAGCAAAGTCTTCTTCTTCTTTTTCGATACCATCACCAAGAACGAACAAAGAGAACCCTTTCAATGTAATTGAGCCCCCAGCCTCCTTACCTGCAGCTTCAATGGCTGCTGATACTTTAGAATCGCCATCAATAACAAACGTTTGATCAACAAGGCATGCTTCTTCGTAGAACTTACGAATACGACCTTCGACCATTTTTTCAACGATCTCAGCAGGCTTGCCTGATTCACGTGCTTGCTCTGCAAAAATTGCACGTTCACGATCAACAACTTCTTGGTCCATATCATCACGTGATATAGATTGTGGCTTAGCGGCTGCAACGTGCATGGCTAGTTGTTTGCCAAACGAATCTGCTTTAGCCGCATCTGCTTCAGTCTCTAAAGCAACCAAAACACCAATTTTACCAATACCAGGAGCTAAAGCAGTGTGGATATAAGAGGATACAACCCCCTTATCGACGGACAATGTCTGAACGCGTCTAATTGACATGTTTTCGCCAATTGTAGCTATCATGTGTGTCAATTGCTCTTGAACGTTTCGCTCCTCACCGGGGAAAGGAGAAGCTTTCAATGCGTCAACATCATTACCTGTTGTTAATGCAATGTTTGAAGCGGTTATAACAAAATCTTGGAATGTTTCGTTACGCGCAACAAAATCAGTTTCCGCATTGATTTCAACAACAGCTCCTTTTGTGCCGTCAATTGCAATACCAACCAAACCTTCAGAAGCAACACGCCCTGCTTTTTTAGCGGCGGATGCCAAACCTTTGGTGCGAAGCCAATCGATTGATGCTTCCACATCACCATCGTTTTCGCCCAACGCTTTTTTACAATCCATCATACCGGCGCCGGTCTTCTCGCGAAGTTCTTTCACAAGGGCAGCTGTGATTTGTGCCATTTTAACCTCTGTCTTAAATAATTATGATAACGCTTTGTAATAAAGCAATTTTATATTGCGGGTGTCTCTGTTGGTGCTAATTCAGCAACAAGAGCCACTTCCTCAACTACAACAGGAAGTTCCTCAACAGGTGCTACTTCAGATGCCCCTAGATCAACACCAGAAGATGTCATTTCTGTTTTAATGCCGTCTAAAGCTGAACCCGCAATAAGCTCACAATAAAGCTCAATGGCACGGATCGCATCGTCATTACCTGGGATCGGATAATCAACGCCCTTTGGGTCGCTGTTTGAATCGATGACCGCAATAACAGGAATACCTAGATTGTTGGCTTCGTGAATGGCAATTGATTCTTTGTTTGTGTCGATAACAAACAAAATATCAGGCAAACCGCCCATTTCTTTAATGCCGCCCAATGCACGCTCAAGCTTTTCCCGCTCTCGTGTTAGGCCAAGTAATTCTTTTTTGGTAAAGCCAGTGACTTCGCCGCTCAACTGAGAATCAAGATCGCGAAGGCGTTTGATTGAGTTGGAAATTGTACGCCAGTTGGTCATCGTACCACCTAACCAGCGGTGGTTCATGTAGTATTGGCCACATTTACGTGCAGCATCTGCAATACGGCTTGATGCTTGACGCTTTGTGCCAACAAAAAGAACCCGACCACCTGATGCAACAGTCTTGCTAACAGCAAGCATTGCTTGGTGAAGTAAAGGAACTGTTTGTTGTAGATCGATCACATGAACATTGTTCCGAACCCCAAATAGGAACGGAGACATCTTTGGATTCCAGCGACGAGTGTTGTGGCCGAAGTGAACACCAGCTTCTAAAAGCTGACGCATAGTAAACGTAGGAATAGTCATTTCTTAGACATCCTTTTTTTCCGGTTGATCCTCCGCGGTGCTGGTCAGCTCAAGTTGTCTGACACCGGATCGACCGTCGACGAATTTGCGTCGGGGCCGCGTGACCACGTGTGATATTAGGAGTTATTTACTGCTCTCGTTCAGCTAATGCAAGGCTTGTATGGACTTTAAAACAAGAAAAATAGGTGATTTCCCTCTGATCGAGAGAATTAAGCAATTATTTAGGTCCCCAGCAATCAGGTACAACAAACCCTCTGTGAATTTCTTGAAATTTGTTTTGTTGGATTTGTTCAAAAATCGCATACATTTGTGGATGTTTGAGGTCTTTAAAGTTGGGTTTTGATGGGCGATCAAGCATTTTTTGCTGAGCT
>CALJEW010000143.1 GCA_938074585.1 uncultured Rhodospirillales bacterium
AAATGCAAATCGTGCTCCTGGGTGAAGCCAATGGCGCCGTGCACTTCATGGGATGTATCTGTAATTGCTTCAACCGCTTCGCTGCAAACGACTTTGGCTGATGCAGTATCAAACTCTGCCTTGCTTAAATCAGCATTTGTTTGATCAATTGTCTGAAAAGCGATTTCTGCGGACATGCAGGCTTCAACAGATTTAGCCGCGGCGATAGCCAGCATTTGTTGGATGGCTTGAAACTTGGCAAGTGGGCGTCCAAACTGTTCACGCTCCGTTGCATAAGTAACGGTTATTTCAATGGCGGCTTGCATGGCTCCGGCAATCTGAGCGCTGCGCATTACAGCGCCCGCACAGCGGATCAAGGATATGTCTGCGGTGTTTGTGATTGGGGCCGATATAAAGGCTGCATTTGATGCGCTCAAATGATCGCGCGGTTCGCGAGCTATGCTCAAGTCAGAAGTGTATTCGACTTTTGACGTTGGGATCAAAACCACATGAGGCTGACCATTGATGTTGATGATAGAAACAGCGTGGGATGCACGCTGGCCCCAAGGAACGGCAGCTGCTGTACCTGAAATTGTATCGCCGTTAATGTGAAGCGAATGGCCATCATCTATAAGAGTTAAGGGGCCAGATGGGATTTCAATCGCGGATTGGCTCAATAACCAACTGGCAATAATAGTCTCGGCGAGCGGGACCGGGGCTTGCCAACGTCCTGCTGCAAACGCAATAACAAAAGCATCAGACCATGCTGCACCAACCCCGCCTTGAGATTCTGGGACCAAAGGCTGGGTGAGGCCATTTTGCTCTAAGGCCTGCCAAAGCTCTGCTGGCCATTCGCCCGCTTCTGACGCACGTTTCTGTTCTCGTGTGGTATAAGCCTCAAGCAAACGATTGCTTGTTTCCGATATGATGTTGGTCAGTTCACTCATTTTATGTACCTACCTAAGCCCCAGTCCACGGGCAATAATGCCGCGCATGATTTCGCGCGTGCCGCCACGTAAAGAAAAAGATCGGGATGATTGTATGATGTAAGCCATAACCTGATCGAAGTCGTTGTCGTTTCCCAATAGGGGAACGCGCCCCGTCAGTTCATACGCCCGACTTGGGATTTCTTGCTCGAACCCGACACCTACTTCTTTAACCAAGGCGGCGGCTAAGTTAGGAGTTTCCCCTGCTTCTAACATGGTAGCAACAGACATCGACATTTGGCGTAACGTGCCTAAATGCGCAATCAAACGACCAACCCCAATAGCACTGCGTTCGGTTGGGTTTTTGGAAAGCTCGTGGATCAGTTCGTAAATTAATTGAATGGAGCTTAAGTAGCGTTCAGGACCGCTACGCTCAAACGCTAATTCTGTCGTAACCTGCCCCCAGCCGCCGCCTTCGGTGCCAACCAACATGTCGTCAGGAATCAAAACATCATCAAAAAAGACTTCGTTGAACATCTCCTCCCCAGCCATATTTTGGATTGGGCGGATGGTGATGCCCGGCGTTTCCATGTCGATCAAAAATTGCGATAACCCTGCATGGCGGTTTTTTGGGTCTTGGGGTTGGGTGCGGATGAGTGCGATCATGTATGTCGAATGGTGGGCTTCGGAGGTCCAAATTTTTGAGCCGTTTATGCGCCAACCATCCTTGGTGTGATTGCCACGCGTAAGGATAGAGGCCAAATCAGAGCCCGAATTGGGCTCGCTCATACCAATGCAAAAATACGACTCACCCCTGGTAATGGTGGGCAAAAAGCGTTGGCGCTGTTGTTCTGTTCCAAAGTTTAACAGTAACGGCCCGCTTTGCCGGTCTGCGATCCAGTGGGCTGCAACAGGCGCACCTGCTGCTAACATTTCTTCTAACATCACGTAGCGCTCAAGCGCACTGCGTTCGCCGCCGCCATAAATTTTTGGCCATGTCATGCCAATAAACCCATTGGCTCCCATTAACTTGCTGAATTCTCTGTCAGAACCAGACCACGATTGAGCCCGTTTAACGCTGGGGTAATCGCTTAAATGTTCAGCTAAAAATTCACGAATTTGGGTTCGAAGGGCGGCAGTGTCAGCCGGCAAAACACCGGGAGTAAAATGTATATCTTCCATACTTAAGAATTATCAGATAAGCAAACGTTCAACAAGAGGGGTTTTCAATGCGAGCAGCAGCATTATAAATAAGTAAATACATTTTTAATAGGGGAACAAATTGGCAGACTTTTTAATTTATGAACAGCAGGGCGGCGTGGTGACGCTAACGATGAATAATCCGGACAAACGCAACTCTTTATCAGGTAATGAAACCGGTAGCTATCAGGCCGATGATTTTGAAGGTGCGTGCAACCGTGTTAACGCTGATATGAGCGTAAAAGTGGTGATTTTAACCGGAGCCGGAAAAGCGTTTAGCGCAGGCGGCGATATTTTTGCTATGCGCGATAAAACTGGACCATCGGCTGGGCGCCCGGTTGATATTCGTAATAATTATCGCAACGGCATTCAGCGCGTACCCCTAGCGTTCTATAATATTGAGGTGCCAACCATCGCCGCTGTTAATGGTTCAGCCATTGGCGCCGGTTGTGATTTGGTAACGATGTGCGATATGCGCATTGCATCCGAGCATGCAAAGTTTGCTGAAATTTTTGTCAAACTAGGTATAATTCCGGGCGATGGCGGAGCTTGGTTTTTACCGCGCGCAGTGGGCATGGCTAAGGCTTGTGAAATGGCTTTTACGGGTGATACCATTGATGCTCAAGAAGCCTTAGAATGCGGGTTGGTGTCGAAAGTTGTTCCCGCTGATCAATTGATGATCGCTGCTAATAAACTGGCAGAACGCATTGCTGTTAACCCCGGGCACGCGGTGCGCATGACCAAGCGGTTGTTGCGCGAAGGTCAGCAAAGCCGTTTGGATACGGTGCTTGAAATGTCTGCTGCTTTCCAATCGTTGGCGCATCACACCCAAGAGCACGATGATGCTATAAATGCATTGGTTGAAAACATCGCAAGCAAGAAGGATAAAAGTTAATAGCTGAGATGATAACAAAAGACGTCGCTGCATCCGGGAAAATAACTGTATACTGTTTGTTTTGGGCACAAGTTCTAAAAAACAAAGACGCTATTGCCATCGAATGCGACGGCAATAGTTGGAGCTATCAGGCGCTTGATGAGCAGGTGCGTAAATAGGCGAGTGTCTTTGCAAGCTTTGGTGTGGTGCGTGGTGAACGGGTCGCTATCTTATCTGAGAACCGCCCAGAATATGTCGTCGCAGAAATGGCGTGTGCTATGATTGGGGCAATCCTTGCATGCCAAAACTGGCGCTTGGTTGGGGATGAGCTTGAGCATTGTATAGGGCTTGTTGAACCAAAAGTCATTTTGACGTCAAAACGATTTGTTAGGACCTTAATGGGTTTGGAGTTAGATGATTTTCCAGTCTTAAACTTAGATGATACGTATCAAGATTTATTGATCGCGGCCCCTTTAGCTGATCCGTGCCAGGATGTGGATCCGGAAGATGGTCTCGTTATTTTATATACCAGCGGCACAACCGGATTGCCCAAAGGTGCTTTAATTAGCCATCGGGCAGAAATTGCACGGATGACAGTGTTACGGCTTGATTGTATGATTACAGAGCACGATGCATCTGTTGCGTGGTCCCCACTTTTTCATATGGCATCGACGGATCAAACATTTAGTGCTTTAATGTCGGGGGCTTGTGTTGTTGTCATCGATGGCTTGAAAGTAGATCAGATTGTCGGAGCAGCTGAGCGACATAGCTTGGGTTGGTTGGTGATGTTGCCGGGATCAATTGCGCCGTTGATTGAGTTTTTACGGGGGAACCAAGCCTAAGTTAAAACATATCGCTTGCGTTGGGGCTATGGCGGATTTGGTTCCGCGTCAAGAAATTGCAGAATTAACATCACTATTAAATGCCCCATATCTCAACTCTTTTGGCGCAACAGAGACCGGGCTACCACCGGCTTCCGCAGCGCTTATTCCTCCGGTAAAAACGGACTATTCTTTATCAAAACGCTCAAGCTTGCTGTGTGAAATAAAGCTTGTGGATGAAGCCCAAAATGAGGTGGTTGATGGGGAGCCAGGTGAATTGGCTATATCTGGGCCAACAGTTTTTTCTGGTTATTGGAATGCGCCCAAAACCAATGCTATCGATTTTATTGGTGGTTGGTTTCACATGGGGGATTTGTTCCTGCGTAATCCAGATGGAACCATTGATTTTGTAGACAGAGCCAAGTACATGATCAAAGCGGGGGGGTGAAAACATTTATCCGGCTGAGATCGAGCGCGTTGTTAGCTGATAAGCGGATTGCCGATGCGGTTGTAATTAAAAAGCCGGATGACAAATGGGGCGAAGTTCCCGTTGTCTTTATTGCGCGGGTTGATGAGGGCTTGACTGACGACGATGTTGAGGCGTTGTGCCGGGAAAATTTAGCTGGCTATAAGCGCCCTAAAGAAGTTCACTTTGTTGCCCTTAACGACTTTCCACGATCCATAACTGGAAAAATCCAACGTCATGAAATGGAAGCCTGGCTATAGATATATTTGGACTTTTGAAAATGCCATAATAGTGGCGAATGGACTTACTATCGTGGACTGGAGATTTGTAGATTAAAGATTGGGGTCGAACAACAAATTTAAAACGTCAACAAAGGCACCTCCGGGTGCACGTCCGCGTCGTTCACAGTTTTCAGATATGAAGACGGTTAATGTCAGTGATTTGTTAGAGGTATTAGCAGCCAGATTATAATATTTCCGCACAAAGCCAGCTTATGGCTTGTTCTTTGCGGGCATTTATACGGTTGGTGGATAGTTTTAGCTTCTTTATTAGTTTAACTTGGTTGGCATTCTTCGGACTGATAGGTCTATTTGTGACGTTGCCAGTGTTGGGGCACGCTATGTGGTATTTATACCGGCAGGCGTTAAAGTCTGCGGAAACGGTTTGATTTAACCGTTTCCGCGTTATGACTTTTTCGAATTACAGCGTTAAGCCGCCATCCGTAATAATGGTTTGGCCAGTGACCATGCTGCCGCTTACGCATAAAAACGTGACCACTTCAGCAATATCTTCTGGCGTACATCGGCGCTTCATAACCGCTTGGTCGCGGGCCGATTGTTTGCGCTCTTCTGACCAGGTTTCAGTCCACGGTGTTGCGACTTGACCGGGGGCAACTGCGTTAACGCGAACATTCGGGCCAAGGCCACGGGCAAGGGATCGGGTCATGCTGACAATAGCGGCTTTACTGGCCGAATAAACAAGGCTGCTGCCCTGAGTACTAACGCCCGCAATGGACGCAATGTTCACGATCGCTCCTTTGCTTGTCGATAGTGCAGGTGATGCTGCTTTTGCGCACCGGAACGACCCAATTAAATTTGTATTTAGCAGCAATTGCCAAAACTCTTCGGTCATTTCATCAAGTTCGGATGGTGGAATTGGCTCTTGCGTTCCAGCTGTTCCAGCGTTGTTAACCAAATAATCTAGCCCACCCAATTCAATAATTGCTTGTTCGGTCATCGCTTCGGCATCGCCTGGAATCGATACATTGCCAGGGGCTGCAATAACGTCATATCCCTGTGCCTGCAATGCGGCCACTTGCTTTGGGCCTGCCTCATCACCGGGGAGATGATTAAGCGCTACTGTTGCGCCCATACTGGCAAGCATGGTTACACAGCCGAAGCCTATACCTGATGCGCTGCCGGTAACCAGTGCACGTTTTCCTGTTAAATCTGCTTTTAGCATTTAGTCGTCCTTTTCGATGATTTTAATTGCTTGTTTTAATTTAAGTAGCTTAGTGTCGCGGGCTTTGAATAAATCTTCGGGTGATGCATCGCCGTAGTCATAAAACCCAGCACCTGCTCGAACCCCGGTCCGGCCTTCCTCAATTAGCCGGGTCAGGGTCTCGCTGCCCCCTGTGATCTCAGGTGGTTGGTACATACGGCTGGCAATACCATTTCTGCTCATTCGCAAATCCGTGTAATCCATTTTTTTCATATGGCCCAAAATGGCGAGGCGGGATGCCAAGCCGTGGCGGACGGAATGATCAATGTCAGAAGGCGATACCCAGCCTTCGTCAATCATTCGCAAACATTCCAAATTAAGGGCTGCTTGTAATCGGTTGGCTATGTAGCCAGGGATCAAGCGCCCGAACAATAAAGGTTCTTTTCCAAAACCTTTATAAAGATCGTGGATGGTTGATATAACGTCGGGCGATGTTTTGGGTCCTGCAGCAATATCGACCAAATCAATGATGTAGGGTGGCGTGTACCAGTGAGCAATCAATGTGTTTTTTTGCCGGGACGCCGGGACCAATGGAAAAATATCCAGATACGATGTATTGCTAGCAATAATCACATCTGCGGGTGCAATGGCATCTATTTCTGCAAATAAAGTGCGTTTGATATCTTCTTTTTCAACGATCGCTTCAACAATTAAATCTGCATTGGTAATGGCTTCGACAAGATCGGCTATAAATTGAATTCGTTTGATTGCTGTATCAGCCGTATCTTGTATGATTTCACCAGCATCAACTAAATTCTGACACGCTGCATCAATAAGCCCTGGCGCCGCGGTTAAGGTTTCAGAGCTCAGGTCTGTTATGCGCACAGAACATCCGCCTAAAGCATGGACAAGCGCTAAGGCATGGCCCATTGTCCCTGCCCCTACGATTGCTACATTTTCAATTTTCAACTTCAAACTCTCCTCAACGACTACCAGTTATGTTCAGCGGATTAATTTTAAAAAAATACTTGTTCTCTCAACATATACAAAAATAGACTGTCGCTTATTCCCTCATGAATAACAAAAGGAAAAATCATGAACGATAAAACCATTCTGTCGTGTGCTGTTACTGGCAACATCACAAGCCCAACTCAAAATCCAAATCAACCCGTTACACCGGCTGAAATTGCCCAAGCAGCTATTGATGCAAATAAGGCAGGAGCCGCGAT
>CALJEW010000144.1 GCA_938074585.1 uncultured Rhodospirillales bacterium
GAACCATTGAGGGTTGATCACAAAAATTTGGATGCGGCTTAATGATAATAGACACATCTCTGCGGGCGCCCCGGATTAAGGAAATCAAGTTCATCGCCCAGCATTTCAGTTAATGTCATTGTTGGCGTAAAAGTTGGTGCATACAGAACGACCTTTTTATCGATAGGTAAATCGAAAGCCAACGCATTAATACGTTTATTGAACAAATCATCGTTGCAAATATCGCCGGTCACCCAAATTTTATTACCACTTAGTCCATTTTTTCGACGTACTGCTTTTTGATAAAATCACTGGAAGCACAAATAAAATCATAGGAATTAGACCGTTTCAAAAAATAATTTTCCATAACCATAGAATTTCGCGTTTGAACATAAACAGCATTTGGCAATGATTTACGCAAAACATCGGCATGGATATCACAAACAACAACAACAACGTTTAGATCAAATTCCATTAATTCACGCCCATCCCCCGAAATTAATGGCCAATGATCGATGGAAAGTGCCTCAAATAAAGGACGCAATAGGGGAAAATGGAAACAACGACTTATGTGAATGCCAACACGTTTTGCCTCCTTTAAATGGGCGATGTTTTACGTCCCTGCCTGTCGGTTTTTAAACTCAATTAAGTGGCCCGGGCAAAGACATTAGTAGGGTCGTGTTCAATCGCTAAATCTGGGGCTTCTTGGGCTGCATCGTTACGGCCTAAAGATTTCCGGGCGAGCGCTAAATGAGTTAAGGCATCAGAGCGTTTAAGATTCAATCGGAGAGCCGTCTGTAAATGAAAGATTGCTTTATTGGCAGCTCCAGCGCGACGATATCCAGCACCTAGTAAATCCAAAGTTTCGACATCATCTGGGAACTTCTCAGCCGCCGCCTTTAGGGTTTCAATTGCTGCGTGCTCATCACCAGATTAAAACCCGGGTCACTATCTTTAGCTCAGCGCAAACAATCGCCGGCTTCAGAAAATTTCCGCGCCGTCGCCAAAATTACACCAAACTGAAAATTCACTTCAACGTGATTGGGATCAGATGTTATGGCTTTCTCGAAATGTTCAGCTGCCACCTCTATTGCACCGCGCGCGCTCGACAATACTCAATTCGACCCACTTTTGGGCTTCAGATTTTACCAATGCCGAACCAGGGGCTTAAACGATGCTTGTTGCGGTTGGCCCTTTTAGCTTGATGATTCCAAGCTTAGCCAACCTAGCCAAGGTGCGCGGAAGGCGAAAACGAACGCCATCAGATAGTGCTTCAGCCAAACGAATGACTGTACACGATCCTGTATCTGTTAAATTTTGCTCAACGCTTATGATGTCTTCTTCTGATAGCATCGCATCAGCTGCAAATTAGTTCATCATCATGACCCGCATTTCTGCTAGGCGGAAATTAAAGTTAACTCTCGCCGGATCAGACAATGAGACAATTTCATCCCCATCAATCGTTCCTGATGGGTAATTTTGAAAGAGCGAGAACGGACCTTCGCGCAAAGGAAAGGACGGGCGGCCTTGCACCTTCGGGGCTACTTCAACCGTACGGTTTCAGATATTGGCCAAATCACGCCATAAATCTTGATAAAAGCAGACAATAACTTGCCAGTAATAATCGCACCTCACCCTCACCCGCACCCGCGCACGCCCCGCATCACCCATTTTTCGACGCAATTCCGGATCGTTCACAAGTGTCGCAAACGCTTCCGCTGCGGCAGCCACATCAACTACTGTGCTTTGCGAAACTTTGCCGCAATACTGATTATAGGCTCGATCTTTGTCTTCATTGTTCAAGCTATCTTCTATGCGAAGGCTTAAATCAGATCTTGAATCAGGCAACGGCAACCATGTTGGCACCAAAATCCCATCTATGCCGTTTTGAACCGTATCGCGGTAGCCGTTCCAATCGCTGGCAACTACTGGTAATCCTGCGGCCATGGCTTTAATCGGTGTCGAGTCGAAGCTTTCTTGAATGTTATCGGAGAGCAAGGTGAAAATATAGGCTGCAAACCACACACGATCACCAACCCCTTGGTCGCCGCCATCTAAAAACAATACATTTACACTAGGGCAATACCGCATTGCTCCATCACGAAATTCTTTTTCGACGCTTTAGTTTAGAAACCGCCCGGCTTGCATTAAATGAATTCGTTTTGCGGTTCTTTTTGCCGCTGCTTCAAGGCTTAAATACATGGCAACGGGACCCGCTTTTGTATTAAGAATTAGGCATCTAAAATACAACACAACAACGTCGTCTTCACCAATGCCCAAACCACGACGAATATTGGTGCGAGCTTCAGTTGTTTTGGGGGTTGGTGCATATTTATCACAATCAACGCCCAGCGGGATCACAGGCATTTGCACTTGCGCTTTAAATCGTCCACCGCTGGATCGAATGCCTAAATAATCAGCCCAATTGTCCAACAATCGCACCATGGACGTTTTGGCAGCATTTGATACGCAAATAACCGCGTCCCATGGCTGCACAGAAGCCGTCAACAACAAATCTAAATCATCCATCACCGTGTCGGAAGAAATCGTATGGTTCAAACCAACAAGCGAATAAGAACGCGCATTTGCATTGATCTGCCTGCGCCACGCACATATATGGAACCCCGCATTTGGCAGCAATAGCGTTTTCGGTGCATCGGGTACATGCCCCATTTAACCAACGGGGACTGGAATACACTCAGGAGCATCAACATCAAAGGTTTTGATGCGTTCGATAAAATTTTTATCATGTTCAGGGATTGTTGATTGATTGTAATAATGATCAACGCCGGAATGTTTAACAAAACCACTTAAGAACCCATCGCCCGCAGAATGTCGACCCATGATCCCATCTTGATTTATGCTAACGGCATCGGGGTGATGAAATAATACTGCATTTTCAGGCTGTGGAGTTTTCGTATCAACTATGATTATTAATAAATATGTTGTCCGCCGGTGACCCAAATTTCGGTCCCCGTGACGTAACGAGCATCATCAGAACACAGATAATAGATCGACCCGGCCACGTCATCTGCAGTCCCCATTCGATCAAGCGGAATGCGCGGAATGAGCGTTTCGTACTCTGGCTGAACCATGTCCGTCTCAATTTCTCCCGGTGCAACGGCATTAACCCGAACGTTCAGGGCAGCAAATTCCTGCGCCATTTCACGGGTTAAGGCTGATAACGCCGATTTCGAAATAGAATAAGCAGAGCCCGCAAACGGATGAATTTTATGTCCGGCGATGGATGTAATGTTCACAACCGCCCCCTCACCCCGGTGCAAAGCAGCCGCAAAGCCTCTGGATAAAGTAAGCGGCGCGTATAAGTTAAGATCAAACACACCACGCCATGCCTCAATATCGCCGTTTAAACAGCCCAATCGTTCTTTCGATTCTGATTTGGGCGACATGCCTGCATTATTGACCAATCCATGTAACGGGTTATTGCCTAGCGCTTCATTGGCCTTTTGAGCAAAATTGGCTATGCTATCGGGATCAGATAAATCGGTTGCAATATGAACGGTCCAATTTTTGTCCCGCCCACATTCCGGCGGGGCTTCTTCACGGGAACAGGTAATGATGTGCCAACCCCGTTGTAAAAAAAGGCGCGCTGTCGCATGGCCTATTCCACGGCTTGCCCCAGTAATGATAACTGTTTTTCTGGTGTTGATCATAGGTATGACAATAAAAGAAATCAGCTCTTGATGCTAGAGCAAAACCGGAGCTAATGATTACATTCGTGAACGTTGCTTTGCGGATATAACGACGAGCTATATTATTCGTGAGAAATTCCTTATAGTTCGTCCATGTGCTCTGAATTTGAACAAGACCAAAACCCCGCGGATTTAGTCATTCGTTTCGAATTAATTGAATTTCCACCACAAATCAACATGGCTTTTTTCCGCCCTACAGACCAAGCTTTGGTCATTGGAATGAACAAACAACCGATGATAGCTGACTGGGGATTTGAGGTGGATTGGGATACCAAACCGCTAATCAATGCGCGCTCTGAAACCCTAACCGAGAAAAAATCATTTCAGCCCCATTTAGAAACCCGCTGCATTG
>CALJEW010000145.1 GCA_938074585.1 uncultured Rhodospirillales bacterium
GAACCCGGAGGGCAATAGATCAGATATGTTCACGTCTTTATGCGATCCATTCGCTAACTGGGGCATTCGCATCTTGCAAGGGTTGGCTGATAATATCAACCAGCGTTGGCCCATCGTGATCTGCGGCTTCTTTGAACACGCGCTTTAAATTTTCTGGGTCTTTTACTTTCCAGCTTTTAACCCCAAACGCTTGGGCCACAGCGGCATGATCGGTGCGGTTAAAGTCGACAGAATAATAGCGTTTATCAAAGCCCGTTTTTTGCCCGGCTTTAATCCAGCCAAAACCGCTGTTGGAAAAAACAATGAACATGATCGGTAAGTTGTAGCGCGTTACTGTTTCCAATTCGCCAATGGTAAAACCAAAACTGCCATCGCCCATAACTGATACAACTTTTGATGATGGCCGCCCGATTTGCGCACCCACGGATGCGCCCAAAGCAAAACCTAAAGCCCCGTGCGCGCGGTTGGTAATGAAGTGCCGCCCGCTGTGGGGAGTTTTATAAAAGGCCGAAAAATAAGGGCATGGCGTTCCGGGATCGGCGACGATAATTGCATCTGACGGTAACACGGCGTTTAAATCTGCAATAACGCGTTCAGGGCGGATCGGAGTTTCGTTACTAGCTGCTAATTCTTCAAAGGCTTTGAACTTGATGCCTTTGGCTTTTGCTATCCGTTTGTCGCCACCGAAATCAACGTTCGATACATCCAATTGGGCAAGGGCAAAGTTCAGGGTTTCGAAAGCCAACTTTATATCGGATACAACGCCAACTTCCGTTCGGTAGCTGGCTGAAATAACCATTGGATCTGAATCAATATGGACAATTTTTGTGGATGTTTTTGGGGAGCGCCAACGCTCCGTTGTAACGGATCCCGCCCGGCATCCAACAAAGACAACCAAATCAGCCTCATCAATCACGGCGCGGGTCGCCGGAACTCCGCCGTTTGATCCAACCACACCCAAGCAATTGGGGTGAGTGTCTGACAACGTGCCTTGGCCGCTAACGGTGGTCGCGACTGTGATGTTTATAGTTTCCGCAAAAGCTTGTAAAGCCGCTTCACCGCCCGCCAATATGGCCCCACCGCCACAAATCATCACGGGGTTTTTAGCTTTTAAAATGGCGTCTATGGCATCTTCAATGGCTGGAATGTGGGGGGCTGTTGGCCATGCGGGGTAGGTGCCAAATTCAGGCTGTGCCCATAAATCATCGGGATTCACATCGGCTTTTTGAATGTCGTACGGCAGGCTTAAATGTGCAGCCCCCGGACGGCCCGTGGTCATGGCTCGAAAGGCGGTGCGGACCATGTTGGGCAGGCGTTCGGCTGAATTGATGACGCCGTTCCATTTGGTTAAAGGCTTAAACAACGCCTCTTGATCCAATTCAGTTAAGGGGTAGCGGCCAATCGATGAGACAGATACGTCGGATGTGATAGATAAAACCGGAACGGATGACTCGTTAGCTTCAATAACACCCGGCAGAATATACGTCGCACCGCCACCGCTGGGGCCCTCGCACACGCCAACTCGTCCCGTTACGCGGGCATAGGCATCTGCCATATATCCAGCGCAGCGTTCGTCGCGGGTTAGGATGTGTTGCATGCCATGATCCAAGCGGTAGAGCGCATCATAAAATGGCAAGGTGGTGTCGCCACAAAGGCCAAAGATGTGGCGCACCCCATGAGCATCAAGAAGACGGACCATGGCTTCAGCCCCGTTGGTTGCGTTGCTGCGTTTGTTACTCATCAGTTTCCCTACTTAATACTGTGTATTCCTAGGCGTCTTTATAAGCGCGCAATCGATCTTTAAACGTCGCATCATCGACAACTGATTTATCAACTAAATAAGGCGGCGTTTCACCTGCTTTAACAGACAAGACTTGTTCCACATCCGATGCCCCAATCCCAGCAAAGCATTGATCAGTCCAACACAAAGCATGTGGGGTGACGATCACGTTTTTTGCGCTGAATATCGGGTCGTCGGGTGGTGAGGGCTCTGGATCAAACACATCCAATCCAGCGCCTGCAATAACGCCGTTATTAAGGGCTTCAACCAAGGCCAGTTGATCGACAAGAGGGCCGCGCGATGTGTTGATTAAATATGCGGTTGATTTCATTAAAGCCAACCGTTCCGCATTGACCAAGTGTTTGGTTTGATCTGTAAGGGGAGAGTTTATGGATAAAAAGTCACTTTCGGCAAAAACCCGCTCTAGGCTAACTAGTTCAACCCCAAGCTTTTTGGCAACTGCTGGGTCAGCCCATGGATCATGGGCGATGCATTTCATATTTAGGGGCGCACATACCCGAAACAGTTCAGCGCCAATGTTGCCAATACCTACCGACCCCAAAGTCCGGCCAACAAGACCCATGCCCATATATGCGGGGCGTTTGTCGAATCCGGCTTTGCCTTCACGGGTCAAGCGATCTTTGTCATATAACTTTCCGGCCAGAGCTAAAATGAACGTCAAAATTGCCACTGCAACTGGACGGCGGACGCCATCTGGGGTAATGACAACGCCAATCCCAGCAGCGGTGCAGGCAGCAACGTCAACGTTGTCATACCCAACACCAAAGCGAGCAACCAAGCTAAGTCGGCCATTACCAGGAATTGAATTGGCGTCGAACTGGGCACCCAATAAAATAAGCGCATCGAAGTCTGCCAAAGATTCCGCCGTCATTCGCCCGTCTTTTGGAGTAACGAATTCTAGCTCAATGTTTGGGTCGTTTTGCAGCGGACTTAAGTCGAATGAAGGATAAGCGGCAGAGCCGTCAGATTTTTTAAAATCGCCAGATAAGGCTACACGAAAAAGGCTCATTTCTTTTTTGCTCCTTTGGTCGTCTTAGACGGCTTTGAAGATTTAGCGGCAATGGATTTTCGGGGTTTACAGCCCGCCCGAATTTCATCAATACCCTTAACCAAGGCTTCTTGATAAACCCATAAATCGCCTGAATAACATAAAACATCGTAACCTTGTTTATATAAAGCAATGGCCCCCGCCGCATCACCGGTTAAGCGGCCTAGTGCTTTGTTATGTTTTTTTGCGGCACGTTTTACTTTGTCTGCTGCTTTAATGAAGTCTGGGTGATTGAATTGTCCATTGATACCCAATGAACAGCTCAGATCAAAATGCCCAATCCACAAGCAATCAAGCCCTTTCACGGAAGCAATGGCATCAATATTATCGATTCCTTCTTTGGTCTCGATCAAGGCAACGAACACTGTACGCTGGTTGGCGGATGCAAGTTTTTTTACTGTATCGCCAGGTTTGTACTCATCGTGGGCAATGTTCAAAGCAACACCGCGTTGCCCCATCGGTGGGTATTTCATGCACGATACAATGTGTTCAGCTTCTTCTTTGGATGACACCATAGGCATGATAAGCCCGGCAGCTCCAACGTCCAAGGCGCGTGCAATATGATGGTATGCGTCCGATGGGGGGCGGACAAGGGCCGGAATATTAGCGAGACGTAAACCAGCTATTGCGCGTTTGGTTTCAGAAATGCCAAAGCCTGAATGCTCCATATCTAGAAAAACATAATCGACACCTGATGCCGAAATAATTTGACCTAATCCTGGTGAATTGAACTCAAAAATCGAATGGCCAACTTTTAAATTGTTGGATGCAAATAGACGCTTAAGATTTGGTAATGCCATGAAAGGCTCCATTATTTGGGGTGGAATGACTACAAAACAGAGGAATTTCCTTAAATATATCTCTAAAACAATGCCAATGGT
>CALJEW010000146.1 GCA_938074585.1 uncultured Rhodospirillales bacterium
GGAAAGTTTAGCTATTATTGCGCTTAATAATGCGCAGCATGAACACTAATATAATTTACTCAAGGAATACTTCTAATGACTGCGACACGGGTCTTTCTACCTTTTGCTTTTGGTTATTTTTTATCTTATTTACTTCGTGTCGTAAATGCTGTCATCGGCCCGGATCTTGTTGATGAGCTTCATTTTGATGCTTCTGAATTAGGCCTATTAACAAGTGCTTATTTTTTAGCTTTTGCATTATTCCAACTTCCATTGGGTATTTTACTAGACCGATATGGCCCACGGCGCACAGAAGCGTCTCTTTTGATTGTTGCAGCATGCGGTGCGTTTGTCTTTGCTTTAGCAGAATCCCTTTCTGGCCTTCTTGTTGGGCGTGCTCTGATTGGTTTAGGCGTTTCAGCATGTTTAATGGCGGCGCTAAAATCCTATGGAATGTGGTTCGAAAAAGATAAAATCCCAATGGTAAACGGCTTACACATGGCCGCTGGTGGGTTTGGAGCTTTGATGGGCACACTGCCCATTGAATACGCGCTACAAATTACCGATTGGCGCGGTATTCTTATTGGCATTGGATTTATTGCCCTAAGCGCATCGGTTGCAATTTTTTTTGTTGTCCCCAAAGGGCACGGCCCAGAAACAAGTACAGATTCATTGTGCAGTCAAATATCAGCGCTTACGCAAATATATAAAAGTCCGGCGTTCTGGCGAGTTGTACCCATTTGTGTTGCCACACAAAGTGCATTTTTATCTATCCAAACTCTATGGGCCGGCCCTTGGCTTTCAGATGTGGCAGGGCTTAACCGTGATGCGGTTGCAAATCATTTATTTCTAATCGCCTGCGCAATGGTTTTAGGATTTATTGGATTAGGCAGTATTGCATCCCGCTTGGGTAAAATGGGCGTTAGCACAATGAACTTCGCAATTACCGGAATGGGATTGTTTGTTTTGATGCAAGTTGGCCTTGTTTTGCAATGGACAGATTTCACCCTGCCGTTTTGGCTCATATTTGGCTTTTTAGGAACGACGGGTATTCTCCCGTTTGCTGTTCTTCCCCGTCGTTTTCCACCTGAATTGGCGGGCCGGGTCATCACCAGCGTAAACCTCTTGATTTTTTTGACTGCATTTGTAGCTCAATGGGGTATCGGGGCTATTATCAACATGTGGCCAAAAACAGAGGCTGGAGATTACGCCGTTGAAGGCTACCAAGTGGCATTTGCGGTTACGTTTGGGATGCAGCTCTTAGGTCTTATTTGGTATGTTGTCTATCGACGCGATACCACGCATGCTTCATAGCCGATGGTTTACTTATCAGTGACTGAGGCCTATAAAATCGCGTAATTTTTCCATCATTCTTGAAAGTCGAAAATCATGATACCTCGTTATTCTCGTCCGCAAATGACCAACATTTGGGAAGCTTCCAACAAGTTTCGCATTTGGTATGAGATCGAAGCCCATGCCTGCGATGCATTAGCTAAAATTGACATCATTCCCACCGATGCGGCCAAAGCCGTATGGGAAAATGGCAACAAACCATATACCGCTGAGCGTATTGCACGAATTGACGAAATTGAGCGCGAAACTAAGCACGACGTGATCGCCTTTTTAACTGAGCTGTCCGAGCACATTGGTGAAAACTCCCGCTTTGTTCACCAAGGCATGACATCTTCAGATGTTTTAGATACCTGTTTAGCCTTGCAAATGAAACAAGCTGCTGATTTATTACTTGAAGATATAGATCGTGTATTAGCCGCTCTTAGAACCCGTGCACAAGAGACCAAAATGATGCCATGCATTGGTAGGTCCCATGGCATTCATGCGGAACCAACAACCATGGGCCTCAAGTTTGCACGCTTTTATGCAGAATTTAAGCGCAACAAAGATCGCCTGATTTTTGCCCAAACCGACATTGCAACATGTGCTATTTCTGGCGCTATTGGAACGTTCGCAAACATCGACCCCAGCGTTGAAGAATATGTTGCAGAACGATTAGGGCTAACAGCTGAGCCGGTTTCAACCCAAGTTATCCCCCGCGACCGGCATGCTGCCTTTTTTGCGACCCTTGGTGTGATTGCAGGGTCTGTTGAAAATTTGGCGACTGAAATTCGCCATATGCAAAGAACCGAAGTTCGGGAAGCTCAGGAATATTTTGCCCCCGGCCAAAAGGGCAGTTCTGCCATGCCTCACAAACGGAACCCAATTTTGACTGAAAACTTAACAGGTCTTGCCCGTATTGTCCGCTCTGCCGTTGTTCCTGCCTTAGAAAACATGACGCTTTGGCACGAGCGCGATATTTCACATTCATCTGTTGAGCGGATGATTGGGCCCGATTCGACAATTACCCTCGACTTTGCTTTAAATCGCCTCGCCAGCGTTGTTGAAAAATTAGTCGTTTATCCAGAAAACATGATGCGTCAATTGAACGAATTTGGTGGCATCCACGATGCTCAGCGCGTCCTTTTATTTTTAACACAAAACGACGTTAGCCGTGAAGATGCATACAAAATAGTACAACGAAACGCCATGCGAGTATGGAAAAGTTTTGGCATTGACCCCGATAATCCCGACAGCACACCGGCGCTTGATGCCTTAGAAAAGGAAGCAGCAGAACACGATAACCGCCTATTCTTCTTCCTATCAAAAGACGAAGGATTGACGGAGGTTTTAGACGTGAACAAACTTGCTGATCTCTTGAACGAAGATTCCATTTCTTATCACAGCAAAAGCGTCGATACTATTTTCAACCGTGTATTTGGAGGCGCTTGAAATGGCTGATTTGATTAATCCATTAAAACAAAAATTGGCAGCAGGTAAACCGCTTATAGGAAGTATTTTGACGGCACCTAGTCCACAGCTCATGCGGATGTTTGCAGAATGCGGGTTTGACTGGTTAGCCATTGATCTAGAGCACGGCCCGATTGGCGCGGAATCTACAGCGTCCATGGTCAGTGCGACTTTGGCTACAGATTGCGTACCCTTAGCCCGGCTTCCATCCGGTGAAAAATGGATGGCTAAAATTGCTTTAGATGCGGGCTGTCTTGGATTGTTTTTCCCGCTCGTAATGGATGGCCCCGAAGCTGATATGGCAATCAAATCCGCTACCTATCCGCCGACAGGGAACAGGGGCTTTGGCCCCTTTCATGCGCGCTACCGGTGGAACCAGACACTGACAGAATATGCTTTAAATGCAGATGATGCTATTTTAAAAATCATCATGATCGAACATATTGATGCTGTGAACAAGATTGATGAAATTCTGGAAGTACCAGGCATTAATATGGTCTTTATTGCGCCTTATGACTTATCACAAAGTCTAGGTATTCCGGGCCAATTCGATCACCCTAAATTCATAGAAACAGCCATGCGAGCAGAATTGGCCGTTCAAAAGGCTGGAATTGAATTAGGAACATTTGTCCCTTCTGTTGATAAAGGGCGCGAACATTTGGATCGTGGCTACAAACTTCTAATGTTTGCTTATGACGGCATGTTAATCGAAAACGCGATTACGCCTATGGTTCAGAATTTACAAAGCTAGCCTAAAATCATTTCAGAGAATAAAATAAAGCCCGGCAATTAAAAGCTGGTCTTTATATTTTTGCGCCTAAAGCTCGAGAATAAGCTTATTGACCAGATTGAATTTGCTCAACAGCAACGCCTTAAAATTCAGACATCTTAGCCCGGACGTCGACTTCGGTAATATCAGAACCCTTCTTTTCAACGTCAGCCAGCATTTTGTGAACAACATCTTCTTGTCTAGGCTCATCTAAATCAGAAATAACGACTTCTTTGGCACATTCAGCAACCGCATCGCTGGTAAAACCAAACTGAAAGGCTAACCACTCGCCTAATAATTTATTGCGCCGTGCATCCACTTTAAAACGATTTTCTTCGTCTAGTTTATATTTGGCTTCAAAGCCCTTGTAACTACAACTAAATGCATCAGCAATTATATACTTCATAAATTTGAATATTGACCACCTGAATAAACAATTGTACCCGTATGTATCGTGGTTTAATATCAATCTCAACCAAATAGGTTTTTTTTAAGGGCTGGCAACCCCCGCCAAACGCGACTAATTTTGCTACTATGTGTACTGTTATTTTACTTCGCCGCCCAGAACATGAATGGCCGCTTATTTTAGCCGCTAATCGTGATGAATTGAAAACCCGATCCTGGTTGCCACCCGCGCGCCATTGGCCTGAGCGTGACCAC
Source organism: uncultured Rhodospirillales bacterium (assembly GCA_938074585.1). Classification (GTDB taxonomy): domain Bacteria; phylum Pseudomonadota; class Alphaproteobacteria; order Rhodospirillales; family Casp-alpha2; genus JABMNT01. Next base: position 4,211 of record CALJEW010000146.1, read on the forward strand.
GTAACAGCAGGTATTGATGAGCTGGCAGGGGGGACGTGGTTAGCACTGAATGATGATGGCGTTTGTACGGCTATTCTAAACCGTCCTCATTCCATTGGTCCTGCACAGGGCAAACGGAGCCGGGGTGAGTTACCGTTGGAAGCGGTTGACCATGCCGAAGCCAGTGAAGCGGCTAAAGCTTTGGCCACCTTAGATCCATTTAGCTATAGAAGTTTCAACTTAATCATCGCTGATAATCAAAACGCCTACTGGTTACGCTCAACAGGTGAAAAAGACAGCTGGGTCGTCGTCACTGAAATCCCCATCGGCATTTCCATGATCACCGCCCAAGACCTAAATGACCCCATATCCCCCCGCATCAAAAAACACCGTCCCCGGTTTCAGAATGCGCCTGCCCCTGACCCAGAAATTGATGACTGGTTTGCATGGCAAGCTTTAATGGCAACAAAAAGTGACAAAACAGACGCCGAAGATAGATCGGGCATGAACATTACCCGAATGGGTGAATTCGGCACCGTATCATCAACACTGATAGCCCTGCCCCGCAAAGACCGCTTTGGCATAAAATCAAAATGGCTGTTTTGCGCAGGACGACCTGACCAAGAACCCTATGCACCTATAGACCTGTAGCCAACTAAAGGCCGATGTTTATATGACCAAATCAAATACGCCTGAATGGTTTCATATTCTAATTATATAGAATATCCCCCAGCAGAAATAAAAAAACCAGGAAAAACCTTTGAAGATAATTTGGCAACCCGCCGGACCATCCGTGAATTTTGAAACAAACCAATCCCTGATGAGGTTATCCGTTCCTGCCTTCGATCATCGGAGGGTGCGCCGTCTGTGGTTAATATGCAGCCATGGCACTTTCGTATTCTTCCAAGTTTTGATAAAACACAAAATTCGTTTGGTAGCAGGAACAGAAGAACACTTACTTTATTAAGAAAAAAGCACCGCCTGAATGGATAGACACCCTAGTTTCTTTAGGAAACTGTGCAAATAAATGCTTTATAGAATGTGCTACACTTATTGCCATTTTGCTGAACGCTTTGGCACATTAGCCTATGACCGCCGAGTTAAACACTGCTACGTCCCAGAAATAGCCGGTATCGCCATCGGATTTCTAATTGCAGCTCTGCAATACGCTAGGCTGGCAGCACTTACGCACACACCGAGCCCTATGAATTTCTTAAATAAGATTTGCTATAATCTCGACAATGAAAAGCCACATCTGTTGTTGGTATGCGGATATCCAACATCAGATGCCAAAATGCCGGCAAGGGTTGCGCGGGAAAAAAGCCTTGATGACATATCCGGTTGGATTTAAAGCCATCGGGATATCCTCACTGTGATTGTTTTCGCCCTGCACACCTGATATAGGAAAATTCAGATTCACAGGCGCATTGCATTATTCACAAGCGCTCCATTTAGGCACAAGAAAATGTCGAGACGCAAACAGATTTACGAAGGCAGAGGCAAAGTCCTTTTTGAAGGGCCCGAGCCTGGAACTTTAGTTCAGCACTTTAAAGATGATGCCTATTCAGGCCGCAACTCAAAACGCGGAATAATTACTGGGAAAGGGGTCTTAAATAACCGTATTTCCGAATATTTAATGCTGCGCCTAAATAATATTGGTGTGCCCACGCATTTTATGCGCCGCCTAAACATGCGCGAACAATTGGTTCGTGAAGTCGAGATTATCCCGATCACCGTTGTTACCAGAAACGTTGTCGCAGGCTCGCTAGCTGAACGCTTCAAATTAGAAGAAGGTTCACCATTGCCCCGATCTGTCGTTGAGTTTTATTATAAATCAGTAGATTTGGATTACCCGATGGTAACGGAAGAACACATTACCGCCTTCGGCTGGGCCCACGCTCACGAATTAGATGAAATTATTTCCTTATCTTTGCGGGTGAACGATTTTTTAAGCGGTCTATTTTTAGGAGTTGGGCTAAGGTTAATTGATTTCAAATTAGAATTTGGCCGGGTTTGGGAAAACGAAACAATGCGAATTATTTTAGCCGATGAAATTAGCCCTGATAATTGCCGCTTGTGGGATTCGAAAACCAATGAGCGCATGGATAAAGACCGATTTCGCCGTGATTTAGGAAAAGTTGAAGAAGCCTATCAAGAGGTCGCACGTCGGCTTGGTATTTTACCCGAAGGGGGCCCGCGCGACATGCAAGCTCCTGAAGCAATGCAATAAATAATCAAAGAATGAGGATATAAAGTGAAAGCCCACATCCACGTTACATTAAAAAATGGTGTTTTAGATCCCCAAGGGAAAGCTGTTGAGCACGCATTAGGGTCCTTAGGTTTCGACGGCGTCGATAACGTTCGCCAAGGCAAATTTATAGAACTTAATTTGACCGAAACTGACCCAGCTAAAGCTGAAGCGAAAGCCAATGACATGTGCGAAAAACTTCTCGCGAATACTGTGATCGAGAATTATTCGGTCGAAATCATTTAACGTCGGGATCACACATATGAAAGCCGCAGTCATTGTATTTCCAGGGTCCAATTGCGACCGTGATATTCAAGTTAGTTTACGCAAATCGATGGGAGATGAGCCGTTAATGGTTTGGCATGGCGATAGCAGTTTCGACTATGTCGACTTAATAGCGATTCCGGGTGGGTTTTCGTACGGTGATTACTTGCGCGCCGGAGCTATGGCTGCCAAATCACCAGTGATGCGCGAAATTATTGCCCGCGCAAATAAAGGTGTGCCCGTATTAGGTATTTGCAACGGCTTTCAAATCTTGACGGAAAGCGGGATGTTACCCGGCGCTTTAATGCGTAATGCAGGCCTAAAATACGTTTGCAGAGATATTAACTTACGAGTTGAAGCCAACAATACGGCATTTACACAAGGCTATAATGTGGGCGATGTTTTGCGCATCCCCATAGCACACCACGATGGCAATTATTATGCGGATGCAGATACGTTAAGTGAGTTAGAGGACTATAACCGCGTAGCCTTTCGCTATACCGATACATCAGGCAATCAAGCCGTTGACGCGAACCCCAATGGTTCACAAAACAATATTGCTGGCATCCTAAATAAAAATCGCAACGTCCTTGGTATGATGCCACATCCCGAACGCCTAGCTGATGCTGAGTTGGGTGGTGAAGACGGCAAACGAATGTTTGACGGGCTTGCTGCTGCACTAGGTTAAAAAGCTCATTGCAATATAGCCTTATTTGCTAACAGTTTAATTTTTCTAATCGCTAAGAACAGAGCACCTATATGTTTGAAATTACCCAAGAAGTTATCGCATCCCACGGTTTCACAACTGAAGAATACAACAAGGTCTTAGACATTATGGGGCGCGAACCCAATATGACGGAACTTGGTATATTTTCCGTAATGTGGTCGGAGCATTGCTCATATAAATCTTCAAAAAAATGGCTCAAAACCTTACCAACGGAAGCCCCTTGGGTGATCTGTGGACCAGGGGAGAACGCCGGTATTATTGACATTGGCGATGGCCAAGCCGCCATTTTCAAAATGGAAAGCCATAACCATCCGTCTTACATAGAACCGTATCAAGGCGCGGCAACCGGTGTTGGTGGTATTTTACGTGATGTGTTTACCATGGGAGCCCGGCCTATTGCCAATTTGAACGCGCTCCGCTTTGGAAATCCAGATCACCCCAAAACCCGCCATTTAATATCTGGCGTTGTTTCAGGTGTTGGCGGATACGGTAATTGCGTTGGTGTTCCAACCGTTGGCGGTGAATGTGAATTCCATGACAGCTACAACGGCAATAACTTAGTTAATGCCATGACCGTTGGTATTGCTGATCAAGATAAAATTTTTTACTCAGCCGCGACCGGTGCTGGAAACCCAATCGTCTATGTTGGTTCTAAAACCGGCCGCGACGGTATTCATGGCGCAACGATGGCATCAACCGAATTTACCCAAGATTCAGAAACCAAACGCCCAACTGTTCAAGTCGGGGACCCGTTTACAGAAAAACTACTGATCGAAGCATGCTTAGAATTAATGCAAACAGATTGCATCATCGGCATTCAAGATATGGGTGCTGCTGGGTTAACATCGTCTAGTTTTGAAATGGCGTCAAAAGGGGGCGTTGGCGTCGAGTTAAATTTGGACAAAATCCCACAACGCGAAGAAAACATGACGGCGTACGAGATGATGTTGTCAGAAAGTCAGGAACGCATGTTAATGGTTCTGCGCCCGGGTACAGAAGTCAAAGCCAAGGAGATTTTCAAGAAATGGCAATTAGATTTTTCCGTTTGCGGCGAGTTAACAGAAACCGGCCATATGGTGCTTCGCCATAAAGGCGAAATTGTTGCAGATTTGCCAATTGATCCTCTTGCCGCTGCCAGCCCAGAATATGATCGTCCTTGGATGCCAACGCCGAAGCCCGCAACACTTGATATAACCTCATCCCCGGCCCCAGAAGACCCAATGGCGACTTTGCTTCACATGATGGGAACACCGGCTTTGGCGTCTAAGCGCTGGATTTGGGAACAATATGACCACATGGTTATGGGTGACACCTTAGGCCATGGCCGTCCCGGTGGCGATGCGGCTTTGGTTCGTGTCCATGGTACCAAAAAAGCATTAGCAATGACATCTGATTGTACGCCCCGTTATTGTTTTGCAGACCCCGTTGAGGGTGGAAAACAGGTTGTCGCAGAAACGTGGCGAAATATTACAGCAACAGGGGCCACGCCCCTTGCAATTACGGATAACATGAATTTTGGGAACCCTGAGAAACCTGAAATCATGGGGCAATTTGTTGGCGTATGTGAAGGCATGAGCGCGGCTTGTATTGCACTTGATTACCCTGTCGTTTCCGGCAACGTATCCCTTTACAATGAAACCAACGGCCATGGGATTTACCCAACACCTACAATAGGTGGTGTTGGACTGATCCAAGATGCAGCGCAATCCGTTGGAATTGCATTTACTGCTGATGACCAAGACATCGTGTTAATTGGTGAGACCAAAGGACATCTAGGCTGCTCACTTTATTTAGATTTGATCGAGGGCCGTAGCGATGGCACCCCACCTCCCGTTGATTTGAGTGTTGAGCGTAAGAATGGTGAATTTGTCCGTTCAGAAATTTTGGCCGGCTCAATCAACGCCTGCCACGATCTATCTGACGGTGGAGTGCTGGTCGCACTAACCGAAATGGCACTGGCTGGAAACATAGGTGCTATTGTACAAACGCCCAAAATTAATATCCCATTCCACGCTTGGGCATTTGGTGAAGACCAAGCCCGCTACCTGGTAACAACATTAAATGCAAAAGAGTTAATCGCTCATGCAAACCAAGCAGGCGTGTTCACTCAGGTTCTCGGTAGGACGGGAGGCAGTAATCTTAATCTTTCCGCAGTTGGGTCGTTAGAGGTCAACAAAATAAAGCAAGCCAATGAAGAATGGATGCCTAAATATATGAGCTGATCTCCCCCCTTTATTAACCTTTGAACGTTAAACATCGACGAATTAGTGCTGATGCAAATAGTCCGCAATTATTTAATTTTATTGCGTACATGATCATATCGGGGAGAATTATGAGCGATGGCACGGTTTTTATCGTAAAAACAGATAAGTCTATGTGGCCAAGAACAACAGATGGAACAATTGATTAGGCAGCTGTTTTTGAAGATGAAACGAACGGCTTAATACCCGCCATACGGCTTGCGCAAAAAAACAGAAACGCTTACTGACTGTGGAGCGATGAATCACCGAAGACTTATTTACACGTGAAGACTAAGAGGGTATCAGAGCCGGTTTCACCCGCGAGCTTGCAAGTGTTGCTATAAATAACCAAGATCTAGATGTCAGCGCTATGCTTAGCTAGGTACGAAAATTTTACGGACAGTTAAAGCGGAACGAATAAAGCATCTGTAAGAGTAGGTTAATTATAAAATCCTTCGCGATACAACCCAAGCTTCCGCTGCACCCAGAGAATTGATAAACAAAGTCTAAATCCGTAAAAAGCTGATGAAACAGAGCTCCTGTTTGAAGATGTTTTTTGCGACTTATTGGATCAGCGATTTAAAGAACTGAGGGCAGGCGCCCCATAAGGACCCTTGGTCGGCGGGAGGCCAACCTTTTTGTGCCAGTTGAATATGCAGCGCG
>CALJEW010000147.1 GCA_938074585.1 uncultured Rhodospirillales bacterium
ACTCTGAAGGTTTAAATGTAATGGGAAGATGGTCAAAACCAGGACTTGGGAATAAGGACCATGGTGAGTTTAAATCAGGATGCATGGGATGATCAAAGCGCACTTTGGATTGTTTAATATTTGCAAACGACGAGTGAAACCCAAGCCTCATTGGCAAGGCATGGGCGCTTAAGTTACGTAAGCGTAACTTCACATCAAGGGTTTTATTATTAATAGAAGCAAGCAATTGCGCCTCAAAATGATAGTGATTTTGATCGTTAGCACACGTGTATTTTAACACAACAGATGCATCGGTATGTTTAACAACGCTCCAGTTATTGGCAACGCCAGTCCCATGGATCGCCAGCCCATCTTCAGATAAATTGATTGGAAATTGAAACCGATCATCAGCCCCAACAACAACGCCATCTCGTATTATGTTGGCAAAAGAAACCATAGTAAGACAACCAAAAAACGGAGTGTTTTGGCTTGATTTAGTTGGCTCAATTTCAGTCATAAATATCAACCCAGCCCAAATCTGGGTGATTAAATTGCAGCGCTAAAAAGTACACGCCCCAATCTAGATCAAACACTGCACGCACATATTTGCTTGAGATTTTTATTTTATCCGTGCGCATTCTCAGCAATATCTTCCTTAAACTCAAAGAAAAGTGGTTAAGTGGCGCTTAAAAATACCTTATCAGCACCTTCATCAAACCACACCTCATCCAAATTGTGGCCTTCACCACCCCGGTCAACGATCAAAAAATCGCTGTCGGGTTCTAAAACCAATAATGGATGGTGCCAAACGCCCCGATGATAATTCACGCCCTGATTTCCCCGCGCCCTAAAGGCGTGCAAATGAAAAGGGCCATCGGTGTCTGATGGTTTCGCTACCACAACTAAATAATCCCGGCGTTGCATCGGAATAAAGGCTTGCGATGCCAACGGATGGCGCTCCATCATAACCAAAGCAATGGGCAACGGGCGAGGCTGACCCCTGAAAATACTGATCAACGGCTGCCCGTCCAATTCATTCACATCAACCCGAGCTAAATTATGATATCGCTCTGTTGTGCCTTGATTGATTGAATAGTGTTGAGCCCCATCCACTTCGATGACGTCACCAAAAACGGTAAAGGCAGTTTTAGTTAAGGGTTGAGGGGTTAATGTGACCATAAAGTTAAATATCCGTTAATCGACCGAACACCCGAAACCGACTAACCCCGCCATCTGTATGGATGCTAAGCCGCAAATGAGTAACTGGGGTTTTCATCAAAATGGCATTACCTTCGAAATAAGCTTGGGTGTCTGCCTCTAATTTAGAAGGGGCCATCATTTCATCCCAGAACATCGATTGAGTAATCACAGATTGATCAGTACCGCTGGTCACAAAGGCTGCTTGAAGGGAGCATTTATCGGGGTAGTTGCCCTTAAAATAAGCGGTATCGACCTCTATTTTATCAACAATTCCGGGTGCTCCTAATTTGATGATGATCCAATCATTTCCAGGTTCACGTCGGCGGCGGGTTTCCCAACCGTCGCCCATGTTAATACCACGCCCTTCGGTCAAAATGCGCCAAGGCTCGCCATAGTGAGCATTATTGAAACCAATAATGCGCCCACCATTTTTGACGGCTGATAATTCGTGAACCGCATCAGCACCGCCTCCAACCCAGCTCGCCTGAGGCTCGCCATAGATCCGCAACCGCGCAACGCCGCCATCGGGCAAAATGTGGAGACGTAAGTAGTTGTAAGTTTCAGGGTCTGTAGATTCAACATAATGATGCGCGTCGGCACTCAACGACGTGGCTGGAATAATTTCCGTCCAATCCGCGTCATCGCCCGGAACCCCATCCGATAAACACGCTTCAATAAAAGCTGCTGGGGGGAAGTTCCCTGTGAAGTGGCTGGTGTCGATATCAACTCCCCGGATCACCGCTTTGACGCCTAACTGGACCAAACAATAGTCGTGACCGCTGTTACGGCGGCGACGAGATTCCCAGCCATCCATCCACTTGCCATTGTCGTCATATTTATCGTCTATAAAGACCGCAGGTGCATCGTCCAACATCCGGTCTTTGGGTGCAAAAAACTCATCCGTTGCAAATATGGCTTTTGCACCTAAGCGCGGCGACGCCAAATTGATGGCGTTTTCAGCAAAAGCAGGGAGGGGTAAATCTTCAGACATTCGTTTCGTTCCTATTCTACATCTAAGGGCATGCCCGCACGGATCCAAGCGCCCAATTGTTGGCGTTCCCTGTCGGTCATTTGGGTTTTATTAGCCAGCGGCATCGCTTTCGATAACACCGCTTGGTTTAAAATACGTGCACCGTTTTTACGAACCGCGTCAATGGTCTCGAACTTAATTCCACCGGGCGCTTCATTGAAATCTGTATCAGCTGGTTTTGATGAATGACACGCAACGCAGCGCGTTTGAACAATCGATAAGGCATCAGCCGCAGAGATCAAATCGCCGCCCTTTTCACTGTCTGGTTTGTACGATGCAACCAGAATTAAAACCACCATCAAAGCGGAAGCCAAAGGCCACTGCCATTGCACCGCCCGCCCGGTGCCCCCGGCGTGGCTGGTATTGAAGTAATGTCGCGCAACGCCACCAACTAATAGAATCAACGCAATAATCACCCACGAATGGGCTTGCCCAAATAGGACCGGATAATGGTTGCTGATCATCATTAACAACACTGGCAGGGTTAGGTAGTTGTTATGAGTGGAGCGTTGTTTAGCCTGAATGCCCAAAGCCGGGTCCGGCGCCTCACCTGTTTTTAAGGATGCAACGACGCGCTTTTGATTGGGGATAATGATAAAAAATACATTACCAACCATCATTCCGCCAATAATCGCACCGACGTGTAAGAATGCTGCCCGGCCACTGAATATTTCCAACAAACCCCACGATGCAGCGACGATCAAAACAAACACACAAATAGCCAGAGTTGATGTTTTATTACCCAACGGTGATTTGCAAATAAGATCATAGAAAATCCAGCCAAAAACCACAAACATAAGGCTGACGACAATCGCTTGCCACGGCTCAAAAGCTACTTTATCCGTATCGATCAAGAAGCTTTCTGCCCCCCAATAATACATAATCCCCATCAAGCCAATACCGGAAAGCCATGTGAAATAGGCTTCATATTTGAACCAGTGTAATTCTTCCGGCATGTGCGGTGGGGCAACCATGTACTTTTGCGAATGATAAAAACCGCCTCCATGTACCATCCACGTATCGCCAGACACGTCCTTGCTTAAGGCCCAATGTTTTTTTAGGCTTAAATCGAGGAAAATAAAAAAGAACGAGGACCCGATCCACGCAATTCCGGTGGTGATATGAAGCCAGCGAAAAATCAGCGCGGCCCAATCCATTAGGGCAATATCCATCAAATGCTCCGTTTTCTCTATAATTCAGCCAATAAACCAGAGTATCGTGTCTTGAATTAACTTAAAATACTAAACAATCTTACATCACTTTAAAAATATATTTGATAATAGCGTGTATCAGGGATACGGAAGACCTTATTTTATCAGTTCGCACGTTTGAATTGGGTAGTTTATCCGGTGCGGAACGAGATTTACGCATGTCTCCAGCCGTAGTCAGTTAACGCATTAACCGCTTAGAAAACCAGCTGGAGTTTCATTTGTTAAATCGAACAACAAAGCATTTGTTTAAAAAACCCAAACATCCAATTTCAATTGGTTGCCATTGACCAGTTCGCTAATTTTGTTGAGGAAAAAATTGATGTGACGGTAAGGGGTACGGGTTGGTGAATTAAGGGGTTCTAGTCTGATTATCCGAAGGTTGGTCCAAAACACCCACGTTCTGCATGCAACACCGGACTATTTAAAAGCAAACACGGCGCTCGTAGCCCAAGCTGATTTAGCTGAGCACAACTTTTTGCTGCTTCATTTTCCAGGCTCCCAGCAAAACCAATGAACCTTAAATTCAACTGACGTCAGCCAAACAACACCTGAAACCCCAAACTGCAGATAATCTTTGGTAAGCCGCTGATCTCTAGTTACTGCAAATAGGCATTGTCACACCATGACTGAGTTTAGATTTCATATCAAAGCGAGCGATTAGGGAAGCATCGTCATGAGTATGGTCATCTATAAAACTTGGTGCCACGATCAGACTGATCGCATCGATTCTATTACTAGCGGCTTGTCCCTATAGGTCCGTGATGGCTTCTATGCGCTCGCCGGCAAC
>CALJEW010000148.1 GCA_938074585.1 uncultured Rhodospirillales bacterium
AAACTTCCAATTTTATTTTTCCTCAAGCAACAGATCCTAGTCGCGATGCAGAATACATTTCCAATGCATTGGATGAGGCCAAAATGAGTGAAGAACTTGGTTTTGATGCCATCTGGCTTGCCGAGCATCATTTTGATGGTAACTGCTGCTATGTAGACCCGATTACCTTTGCCGCGGCAATTTTAGCATCCACAAAATATATTAATGTGGGCTTAGCAGTAGCCCAACTCAGCTTGCATCACCCTGTCGCGTTAGCTGAACAGATGTCATTACTCGACAATATAGGCAAGGGTCGATTTATCATCGGTGTTGGCAAAGGAACTAATTATAATATCTATGAATATGATGGTTATGGAATTGACCCGAACGAAGCTCAGGACAGATACGCGGAATCTGAAGAATTAATGAAAAAGGCATGGGCCGGTGAAGATGGGTTCTCTCACGATGGGAAGTATTGGCAGGTGAATGCCCCGACCCTCCGGCCGCGACCTTATACGCGTCCTCACCCCCCTTTCTTACGGGCCGCATCATCTGATGGAGGGGCCATGTATATGGGCAAATGTGGCGTACCATTTTTGATGAATGCTCAATCAGATGAGATGACTATTACGAGGCTGGAGTTATACAAAACCGCAATGAGAGATGCCGGATATGACGAGGAACACGTCGCCAGGTGCATGGCAGACACGTGGGTTTGGAGGAATGTTTATGTCGGTGAAAATGATAAGGAAGCCAAAGAGATTGGTACGCCCAACTTTACTGCAATGATAAATCACCGTGCAGCCACGCGTGAACGAGTAGCTGCAGAAAAAGGTAAGTTAAACAAAGCCAATCCTGTATACGGAAATCCGGAGATCGGGCTCGTCACGGGTTCTTCTTCAACAGTCGCCGAACGAATGCGCACACTCGCCGATGCTGGTGTTGGAGGCGTAATGGTTCAGTTCAAACTCGGACCCATGGAGCAAGACGTATCGAACGCTTCAATGCGTCGTTTTGCAGAAGAAGTAATGCCTGAAATATCTAATTATTCTGCTCAAACTTAACGTATATGAATGCCAAGACACATTCTTTAGGTCGTTTCGATATTACAGTGGTGGGCGGCGGTGTCATGGGGTGCTCTACAGCATTACCCTTGGCACGAGCGGGCCTCAAAGTCGCCGTCTTTGACCGTCGAGGCCTTGGCCTTGAAGCATCTGGGCGCAATGCGGGTTCGCTCTCTCCTATGATAAAAAAGTCCGAATTGGTAGCCCACGCCATAGAGGGATATCAGATGTGGATGTCGAGCAAGGATTGGTTGGGTGCCGATATTGGAGCACACACCAAGCCAGGGATGATTGTTGCGTATAATCAAACGGAGGCGGAAGCACTCGAGCGTCTAGTAACTGACAGATGTGCAAATGGTGCTAAAATCGAACTGATATCCGGAAAAAAGGCGATTGAAAAAGAGCCTCAATTATCTTCGGGAATAACATTGGCTGCGTACTCAGAAGTGGATGGCCACGGAGAAAGTAACCGGACGGGGCAAGTCTTTAATATTGCATTAGATCAAGCCGGGGCTGACATCTTTAGCCATTGCGATGTACAGCGCATCGAAGATAAAAATGGCCATTTTGAAATACATACTGATAAGGGTATTGCTTACTCAACTAAAATTGTTCTGGCGGGTGGGGCTTGGCTTGAAGGAATGGCGTCCTGGCTTGGCTTTAGCTTAACCGTCCAATACAAAGTAAACCAAATGATAGTAACAGAAAGGGCCCCAACACTTGTGCGCACAGTGCTTGGCGTTCAAAATGGACTATTAACACTCAAACAAGCAACCAATGGGACGATCGTGATCGGTGGTGGGTGGCAAGGCCATGGCGATCTTGAAAATGGAGCCTGGCATATCGAGCCAGAGGCGGTTGTTCGGAATCTGCAATTAGCAAGATACGTCATTCCCCAAATAAAAGATCTTAGGGTTGTGCGAACATGGCTGGGCCTTGAGGCTGTCTTACCAGACTATTTACCAGCAGTTGGCGCTGTCCCTGATGTTGAGGGCGCTTATGTCATTGGCTGTTGTCGCGGGGGATGGGCGATTGGTCCATGCCTTGGATCGCTACTTGCTGATTTTATTCTGGACCGTGAATTGAAACTGCCTATTTTTGATCCTGGCCGTAAAATTGATGCAAAGCCATTTGCCGCAGCTGGCTCCGCTTCGAAGGGAATGTAAATTGCCTGAAACAAAAACGGATTTAAGAATTAGAGGTAAATTCCAGAGAGGAAAGCCTGTTGAGTTTACCTTCGACGGAATTACGGTTAATGCCTTCGAGGGAGAATCTATAGCGACCGCATTACTTGCGGCTGATATTGTGTCTACTAAGCTCAGTGTTGATGGATATCCACGTGGGCCCGTTTGTCATATGGGGTCGTGTCAAGAATGTGCCGTTCGTATAGGAGGGCGTAAAACACTTGCCTGTAAGACAAAGGTATCTCAAGGCCTGCAAGTCGAAATTGACGGATTAAAAAAATGACCCTCGAGCAAGATCTAATTGTTATCGGTGCAGGACCAGCCGGAATTTCGGCAGCGATAACCGCATCACAACACGGCCTAAAAGTTACGCTGATTGATGAAGCTCCGATCGCAGGCGGCCAAATCTACAGGGCAACACCCCAAGAATGGACACCTAATACTAATGGATCACCCGATCAGGATCTCGACGACGGGAACTCTCTCAGAGATTCATTATCCAAATCAAATATTACGCACTTAACCAATCATGTCGTCTGGGCGGTAGCGCCTGGATTCGAGGTTCGTGCTGTATCTGATTCAAAAGAAATAAAATTAACTGCAAAAAAACTCATCGTTTGCTCCGGTGTTACGGAACGAATATTGCCCTTTCCTGGCTGGACAACTCCGGGCGTCATTGGTCTAGCCGCATCTACAAACTTACTAAAATCACAACAAATATTACCTAGTAGAGAACCTGTCATTGCTGGTTCGGGCCCTCTTCTCTATGCCGTTGCAAATGCCATAATTGAAGCGGGCGGAAAACCTGTAGCGATAGCTGATGTAGGAAGTCTATTTGATTGGGTTGTTTCCTTACCCAAATTATTCGCTGCACCAGCCCTGCTTATTAGGGGATTGATCTGGCGGGCACGGATATTCAAAGCCAGAATTACTGTACTGCATAGGCACCATGTTGCTCGTGTATATGGGGATGATAAAGTTGAAAGCATTGAGTTAATGCCAATAGATGCAAACGGCACTCCTCTGCCCAAAAAGAAAAACATTAAAATAAAATCGACCTCCTTGATTGTTGGGCACGGGCTTATCCCCTCATTGGAAATTACCAGACTTCTAAAAGCGAAACATGTATTCCGTGCCGAGCGCGGCGGCTGGATCCCTGAGTTGGATGCATTTCAACGGACATCCGTTTCAGGGTTATATGTAGCTGGAGATTGTGGTGGTATTTCCGGCGCAAAGACCGCGGCCCTTTCAGGCACCATAGCAGGGCTACAGGCATCATTCGATTCAGGTATGATAACAGAAAAAATCTTTCAGGATCTCTATGCTCCCACGGAAAGCAAAAGGAATAAAGCCGAACGCTTCGGCAAACGAATGGGTAAGCTTATGTCCATTCGTTCAGGGTTACTTGAAGGGTTAACACCTGAGACGATTGTTTGCCGGTGTGAAGATATAACATATGGTCAGATAATGGATGCCGTCAACGCTGGCGCTGCAGACTGCAATGAAGTTAAAGCCTGGACACGGGGTGGAATGGGTCCTTGCCAGGGTCGAACCTGTGGCGAGACAATTGCTGAAATTGTAACGCGCCAAGTTGGAGATCGGGATAAAGCCGGATTCTTTACCGCCAGAGTCCCACTCAGACCCTGCACAATAGATGCATTAGCCCCCGTCTGCAGTTACGATGATATTTGGAATTCTGACGTTGCCAAAGTAGCAACGGCCATCTTGCCCGCAGAAAATACTGAATACAAAAACAGCAAAAAATAAGAGCCGAACATAGTCTTCAATTTTCTATATTAAAGATGATCACCCGTGAAATTCCGATACGGGCTAAATGCTGAAATATCCATAGAAGTGTCAACGCCACTGCATAGCTCCGAAACCAGTTTTCCGGTAATTGGTGCTAATGTCAGTCCTAAATGACCATGACCAAAAGCAAATATCACGTTCTTATAATGTGTTGAACGACCAATAACCGGTAGGGAGTCGGGTGTTGCGGGTCTTGGCCCTACCCATCGGCTATTGGGTTGGAGATCTATATTCCGTAGGACATTTCGTGCCTGTTCCATAATGAGATATGCCTTCTGATGGATTTCAGAGGCTGAAATTGAAGAAAACTCTGAGATAGTCGATAATCTTATTTCTTCTTCCATCGGTGTGATTGCGATATGATAATCGGTTGAAACCAGTGGCGTTGTTAAAGAACATATCGGCTGATTTACCATGATGTGGTAGCCACGCTCAGCTTCAAGAGAAACACGACAACCCAATTTCTTCGCCATGTCTTTAGACCAAGCACCCGCAGTCAGCACCAAATTATCACAAAGGTGTTTTCCGTCATCTGTGATGATATTCATGCAACGATCACCAACAAGTTCAAAATCCTTAACTTCTGCTTTTAGGTATTTACCACCTCTTTCGACAAAAGCGTCTACAAGTTCAGTATTCATGCGCCCAGG
>CALJEW010000149.1 GCA_938074585.1 uncultured Rhodospirillales bacterium
TTGCGGGGGCGGCTTGATCTACTGGGATTGAAGCAAAATCGATTTGTGGTAAAGTTCCTGTAATAGAGCGCCGCCCATCCGGTGGGTAACGGCAAAAATCAACAAGTTGAGCTGCTGTTTCCGCGTCGTCAACATGGGGAAATACAATACCCTGAGCACCCCCATCAAGGACTCGTGTGGCGTGGAAATGCTGAAATGCTGGAACGCGAACAATAGGTGAAATACTACAAGCGCGTGCTGCAACACAGATTTGAACAGCCATATCCAAATCCATAGAATTATGTTCCATGTCAATAAATAGCCAGTCGAACCCTGCTGTTTTCATGGCCGGGGCAATATCGACTGTTCTTGCTTGGCGTAATCCGATTCCCACCGCCAAATCGCCATCTCGTAACTGATCTAGTGCAACGTTTCGAATTTTATTCATATCACTCTCCAGAGGCGGAGGGCAGTATGATTAACCTCCTGTTTAAACAAAAATTCAATGTTTGATAATCTTACCACAAGGAACGTCTTGTAAAGCAACAGAGAATCAATAAGTATTTATGTAGTAGAACACGAATGCTGTACTAATACAAAAATGGGTGATTACTTGATGATTTTTAAAAAAGATTGATGTTACCATTTTGGGTAACGGCGACGTTTGCAAGTATCGTTATGATTTCTTGAAGGATTGTTAGTTTTGCGAGCTAAAAACTGGTATAAAAAATTTTGATAGCCAGTTAAATGATCACAGGATGCATGACCTCATCCACTTAATGCCTACTAAGTAAGCCATATATGGTGTCAAATTTCAGGGGCTACTATTCGAATCTTAGTCATTCTCATCACCAAAATCTCAAGGGTAAGCTTGGAGAGTTCCTGTTTTACAACACGGAATTTAGGGGAGGCTGCCTCACATTTCCCATTTCAGTTTG
Organism: uncultured Rhodospirillales bacterium; assembly: GCA_938074585.1. Lineage (GTDB taxonomy): Bacteria > Pseudomonadota > Alphaproteobacteria > Rhodospirillales > Casp-alpha2 > JABMNT01. Next base: position 918 of record CALJEW010000149.1, read on the forward strand.
CCAAATAGGCTTATTTTTTAGTACCCTCAATAGACAAGACCTATGCGGTCTAAGCTTGCAAGCCACCTCGATAATATTTCAATTTTTCTTGAGGGGGGCCAATATTTACGATGGAATATTTTGCGCGAATGAACATTCCAAGAGTTTGCCAGTACCAGAAGCCGTTGTAATAAACAACAATTGGTTTTGTGTTTGAAAAATCCAGTTTTCCATTCAATAGAAAGAGCGATCACGCAGCCACCATGATTCTGCAAAACTACAGTTGGTTTTCCGCGTAATTGAGGCTGGAGCATTTGTTCGCAGGAGGCGTAAAATTATTGCAGTCGGCCAACCCAAATAATTGGCTCATGGTAAATTGCGAATGACATTTTTGACGACGCCCCAAATCTCTGATCCTTCTCCCATCAATACGGGCTGAAATTCGCTATGGTCCGGTGCATCGGGGATGAGCCACCATTGCCCCTTTTTCCGTTTAAGGCGCTTCACCAACATATCACCATCTGAAATGGCAACAACGATTTGGCCCGAGCGTGCTTTAAGAGAGCGATCAACAACTAACAAATCTCCATCAAAGATGCCGGCTCCAGTCATTGAATCACCTGATACCCGGGCGATGAATGTCGCCGATGGGCGTTGGATTAAGTCATTGAGGTCAAGCACCCCATCGGAAAAATCATCCGCGGGGCTCGGAAATCCAGCGGGCACCTGCGATGAAAACACCGGCAAAGAAAGCTGACTTGCCATCGATGGTTGGTAGATGCGCGTGCATTTTGTTTGTAAGAACATATAAGGAACATACACTCGTATACTCTAATAGTCCAAACAGAAAAATTAAATTTTAAGATAAAAATAACCAATAATGATACTAAGATGGTTCTATTATCAGTATTGATTCTTATATGGGTTTATGACTTGGTACAAATTCTGGAAATTGAGAAGGTGTATCTTTGATAAGCTTAGAAGAGAAAACATAGGTAATAACAGCAACATCCAGAGCCGTAACAATCAAGTCAAGAAGGCTGAAGTTTGAAATCTCGAAGCCGCGCAATGATGACCGTATGAGCGAGTAAAGTATGATCCATAGAAGGATTAAATATCGACTATTGTACCAAAAGAACAGAGGTGGTTTTCCAATATCCGGCCGGCTTGCGCCGAGGGCGTAAAGCAAGCAGATAACGGACAATTCGGAAAAGAAAGGTTAGGCTAACCAAAGTAATAAGATCAGAAAGGCCACCACCGCTAACTTTTCTTTTAACTGCCGTTGCGCCAACAATCGAAACAATAAAAATCTTTTCACAAAAAGCACAAGATCAAAATAAGAAGCAGGGTCGGGCGAAGAACGTCTTATTGATTGTACTTTACAAATTTATATTTGAATTTTGCGTTCTTAATTTTCAGGGTTTTACTTTTACGGAGCAGAAATTATTTTTTGATGCTGCATATATGGAATGTGTTTCAATACGGTTTTCTGGTTAAGCGCCTTAAATCACTTCATCATTGCGGTCATCGGTTTCACCGTATCGTTTCAGGGTTGCTGGGCGTGTACCTTCATAAAGTTTTGGCAAGTTTTTAGCTATCTTTGCACTTTCTCGCTCGAACAAGCTATTACCGTCCATGTCACTGTCGACAATAAATGGTCCAAAATTTTCAACCTCTAAAACCCACATGGCTTGGGCTATGCCGAGTTCATCCAACCAATTCGACGAGTGCACGTTTTTGACGCCGCGCCCAAGTAATGCGCCGGTACCGTAGCCTACGGTGGTCAAATAAATAGCGCCATTGGGAACAAATATATTTTTGTAGTCTTTACTGGTCATGCCACCTTTACCGATGACTAGCTTTGCGCCGGATGCTTTAAACCAGCGCTCCATCCATTTAGAAAACCGAAAAGACGCGGTTGCGGTAACGGCACTAACCGTAAAGGTGCCATCGTCTTCGCGGGTTGCTGCTGGCGAGCAATGAAAATTGGCACCACTTAACTCAGGTAAAGGGACAGGCATTTCTGCGCCATTCTCTATAACCTTTTTGTAAACACCTTCCCGTGCGGTATAAACGATGCCGTCTAGATAAACTATATCGCCAATATTTAGGGCGCGTAGGGCAGCAGCGTCCGGGTTGGTGCTTAAGCGGACTTTTGTGAGTTGTTTTTTAGGGGCCATTCGACTGTTTCTCGACGTTGATAAGGGGTGTACCATTCAGGGTCCGTTCTAAATTCGACGGAGCCATCGGCATGAATACGGGCCGTTGCCCGCCGTGATGATAAGCAAAACGCATGAACACTCATGGGCATTCCGCCGGTGTGGCAGCATCCAGCTTCAATGTGGCAATCAATAACCATCGATTTACCTACAAATCCCATAGCGCCCATGCCGATGGAATTTCCAAGGTCTTTAAACTCTTGCTCTAGTTCTGCAATTTTAGGGTCTGGGTTTCGGTCGCCTACTATGCGCAAGGCGGCGGCGCGCTTGCCCATGACCATGCAACTGTCTTTTGATCCGCCCAAGCCAATACCAATGATTGCGGGCTGACAAGCAAGGCCGCGACGACCAAATGCGATGAGCGAGTCTAAATAAAACCGTTTGATGCCCTCAATTCCGTCGCCCGGAAACAGCATCCGGTAATCAGTTCCGAATAATCCACCTTTATGGACGGCAGTAATATCGATCCATGAGCCTTCGGGCTCGAAGGCGTAATCGATTTCGGGAGCTCCAATGCCGATGTTGTTGTCGTGATCTGTTCGCCATAGCGGGTGAACACGGTTGGGCCGCAAGGGAATTCGCTTGGTCGAATCCGCGGTTGCCTTTCTAAGCGCGTGCTCCAAGCCAACAGGTCCACCATTAATTCGGGAATCATTGCCAAATTTAACGAACCAACGGGGTGTTCCCGTATCACCGCACATGGCCCGGCGATCTTCTTTTGCTGCCTCATAATTCTCGAGCATGGCTTGTAAAACGAACGACGACAAATCACCGTCTTCTTCTTTTGCAGCTATTTTTAAGCCAGCTAAGTAGTCATCTGGGATTTCGATGGCTGCCTTTTCCATCAACGTATTGGCGGTTTCTAATATAATGTCCGTTGAAATCATCAGCAGAGTGTCCTCGTCAATTGGGTAACTAACTTTATCACAAATAAAATTGATACCTTCAATGTAATCGACCGTATCTATAAAAGCTTGCATTTTTTTGATTTGAGTAGGTATTAAAAAACCGGCTCTTTTCCCTTATAAGGAGGGCAGTTTTTTAAAGAGAGTAAGTGAAGCCTCGATTCTATTGAG
>CALJEW010000150.1 GCA_938074585.1 uncultured Rhodospirillales bacterium
CCAATGCCCTACGTTGGTTCTAAGTCCCGGCATTCCACATACTTTTCCCGTACCTCATCCCATAGCGGCGGCTGCGCGTGAAGCAAAAGTAGAAATAATTTGTGATATTGAACTGCTCGCACGGTCACAGCGTTTATCTAGTTACATCGGCATTACCGGCACCAATGGCAAATCAACAACAACGGCGTTGATTGGGCATATCCTTTTGGTTACTGGAAAACAGGCTGAGATTGGTGGTAACTTTGGTATCCCCGCGATGGACTTAGAGCCATTGGGTGAAGCCGATCTGTATGTGCTCGAGATGTCATCTTATCAGTTAGAACGGACGGTTTCTTTAATATATGATTTTGCCGTTCTTTTGAATATTAGCGCCGATCATTTAGAACGCCACGGTGGTATGGACGGATATATAAAAGCCAAGAAATCTATTTTCCACCGGCAGACATATCCACGAACTGCGGTCATAGGTGTTGATGATCCGTTTTGTGAAGAAATTTACCTGGATCTTAAATTGGTTGGTGATCAGGCTATCATTCCAATATCTGGTTCGATGCGAGTGCATGGCGGTGTTTATGTGATTGATGGGGTTTTGATCGATGATATGGAAGGTCAGGAAACCACAGTTGTTGATTTAAATACTATCTTAAGTTTACCCGGTGCTCATAACTGGCAAAATGCAGCGGCTGCTTATGCAACAACAAAAGCCATTGGTGTTCAGCCTCATGCGATTATGGCTTGTTTGCAAAGTTATCCGGGATTGGTTCATCGCCAAGAAGCAGTTGAGATTGTTGATGGTGTTGCGTTCGTAAATGACAGCAAAGCTACAAATACAAACGCTACTGCAAAAGCATTGGTTTGTTATGAGAATATATATTGGATTGTCGGTGGCCGCCTAAAAGAAGGTGGGCTTGAAGGGTTGTCGGACCACTTAAGCGATGTTCGCCATGCCTTTTTAATAGGTGAGTCTGCACTTGAGTTTTCTGCGTTTTTTGATGGTAATATTTCAATGACTATGGCCGGTGATTTGGTAACGGCAGTGGACAAAGCGTATCAAATGGCAAAACAAGAGGGTCTATCTAAGCCTGTTGTTTTGTTATCTCCTGCCTGTGCCTCATTTGATCAGTTTGCGAATTTTGAAGCTCGTGGTGATGCGTTTAAAGAAATGGTCGAAGCTTTAACTGGAATTCATCAAGACCCGTTTGAAGTGCCTGATTTATTTCCAATTAAACGTGTTCCTAAATCAATTGGGGTGGGTTCTTAATGGCGACATTAGCCCGCACAGATACGAGTTTAGTTGGTCACTGGTGGTGGACGGTTGATCGTTGGAATTTAGGTGCTGTTGCTTTGCTCGCTATGTTGGGTGCGCTGCTAACATTAGCCGCATCACCTGCAGTTGCAGAACGCATTGGACTCGATACTTTCTATTTTGCACGCCGCCAAATAGTGTTCTTGGTCTTAGGTCTCAGTGCGATGGTTGTGATCTCGTTTTTATCTTTGCGGGGGGTTCGCCGGTTTGCTGTGGCGTTGATGGTTTTATCTGTTGTGCTTATGATTTTGACGTTGATCTTTGGCGTTGAAACAAAAGGGGCGTCGCGTTGGTTGCGGGTGGGCGATATTTCAATCCAGGCTTCAGAATTTATGAAACCTGGATTTGCAGTTTTAGCAGCATGGATGTTTTCAGCCAGCCGTTTTGATGACCGTATCCCCGGGTATTGGATTGCAACGGTTATGTATATATTTGTTATCGGATTGTTATTGCTTCAACCCGATGTGGGAATGTCGATTGTGATATCGGCCATATGGGGAATTCAGATTTTTGTTGCTGGCTTGCCGTTGATCATTGTGATCGCTGTGGCAGGTTTTTTTTTAGCCGGAAGCTTTGGGGCCTATTTTGCTTTTGATCACGTGCGTGGCCGTGTTGATCGATTTTTGGATCCTAATGTATCTGAAGGGTTTCAGGTATCGCGTGCGATTGAAGCATTTCGAAATGGCGGCTGGACCGGGCGTGGTCCTGGCGAAGGCCACGTTAAAGAAGTGCTGCCAGATGCCCATGCTGATTTTATTTTGGCAGTAGCGGGTGAAGAGTTTGGCCTTATAATTTGTATCGTTATTGTCGCACTATTTTTGTTCGTTGTTTTACGTGGTTTCGCTCGAATTTTTAAAGATGATGATTTCTTTGTATTGTTGGCGGTCACCGGATTGCTTGTTATGTTTGCTATTCAAGCAATCATTAATATGGCATCAACACTGAATTTAATGCCACCAAAAGGCATGACTTTACCCTTTATTTCATATGGAGGGTCGTCAACATTGGCTTTGGGATTGGGTATGGGAATGGTCCTGGCTATGACACGGTATCGGCCTTTGCAAAGGGGGGGTAATGAGTAACAACCATTTGCCTCTCCTGGTTTTGGCCGCTGGTGGGACGGGCGGGCATGTCTATCCAGCTGAATCATTGGCCGCTGAAATGCTAAACCGAAATTACCGTTTGGTCTTAATTACGGATTGTCGGGGCGATGCTTATAGTGGTGTTTTGGGTAATTTAGATACATATCGTGTTCGGTCCAGTGGTGTTGCCGGAAAAAGTATTATAGCCAAAATTAAAAGTGTTCCTGAAATTGTACTTGGCGTGTGGCAGGCGCACAAAATTCTTTCTCAATTGCAGCCAAATGTTATTATTGGTTTTGGTGGATATGCATCTATTCCAACAATGGTTGCGGCATTGTTTGGTTCATATAAAACCGCAATTCACGAGCAGAATGCAATCTTTGGACGAGCAAATCGATTGCTAGCACCGCGAGTTGACCGGGTAGCTTCTTGTTTTTCTAAATTGGAACAAGTTCCAAACAGTGTTTTGAATAAGATTGTTGAAAGTGGAATGCCTGTTCGAACAACGATAATAGAACAGCGTGAAACACCTTATCCTGAATTAAATGACAATTCGCCGATATATCTTCTCGTGTTAGGGGGGTCGCAAGGTGCTCGAGTTTTAAGTGATGTGATTCCCAATGCCATCATTAATTTACCAAGTTATTTGAAAGCCCGAATTCATATCACGCAACAATGTCGCCCAGAAGATTTAGACCGTGTTCGTGCCCAATATTTAGGCGCGGAAATTAATGCTGAATTATCCTCCTTTTTTACAGATGTTCCTCAACAAATGGCACGTGCACATTTGATCATTGGCCGTTCTGGCGCATCGACAGTTGCGGAAGCGTTGGTGGTTGGCCGCCCATCAATCATGGTCCCGTATAAGTACGCGATCGATGATCATCAGACAAAAAATGCCCATGCCGTTGACGAAGCCGGAGCGGGATGGCTTATGGCAGAAAAATCTTTCACGTTTGAGTCTTTAAGTAATAGATTGGAAAATTTGTTATCGATTTCGAACACGCTAACAAAAGCAGCAGCGCGTGCAAAAGCGTCTGGTCGTCCAGATGCAACTAAACGTTTAGCTGATATAATTGAGGAACTGATGGTCCAAAGTGAATCAAACGATAATAAGTTAAAAAATCGAAGGAGTGTGGTATGAGAGCTCTTCCTTTGAATATTGGCACAGTCCACTTTATTGGCATTGGTGGTATCGGCATGAGCGGTATTGCTGAGGTGTTGCATACCCTTGGATACACCGTTCAAGGTAGCGACATGTCGGCCAGTGCCAATGTGGAGCGCCTGCGCGGTATGGGTATATGGGTGTCTGTTGGCCATGATGCTGAAAACCTAGGCGACGCACAAGTTGTTGTCGTGTCAACAGCTGTAAAAGCGGATAACGCTGAAGTGGTTACCGCACGCCAAAAGTTGATACCTGTCGTTCGCCGGGCTGAAATGTTGGGCGAGCTGATGCGCCTTAAGTGGTCCATTGCCGTTGGTGGGACACACGGAAAAACAACTACAACATCAATTGTTGCTGCGATGTTGGATACGGCAGGCCTGGACCCAACCGTTATCAATGGCGGTATTATTAATGCATGGGGAACCAATGCACGGCTTGGTAAAGGCGACTGGATGGTTGCTGAAGCAGACGAGTCAGATGGAACGTTTTTAAAGCTTCCCGCAACGATTGCTGTTGTGACTAATATTGATTCAGAGCATCTGGATCATTACGGAACGTTTGATAATTTACGCGCCTCATTCGATGCTTTTGTGCAAAACATTCCGTTCTATGGGTTTGCCGCATTGTGTTTAGATCATGCTGAAGTTCAAGCCATGGTCCCCCGTGTATCCGACCGCCGGTTAATCACATATGGCATGAGCCCTCAAGCTGATGTGCGGGCGATTAATTTAGAACCAGGCACCGATGGTACACGATTTGATGTTGCACTAACGAATCGTAAGTCTGGCGACGAACGCTCAATCCATGGATTGTATTTGCCAATGGTCGGGCAACATAATGTGCAAAATGCATTGGCTGCGGTCGCCATTGCATACGAGATGGGTTTAGAAGATGACGTCATTTGCCGTGCATTAGCAAACTTTGAAGGTGTAAAACGCCGCTTTACCAAAACTGGGGAAGTCGACGGGATAACGATCGTTGATGATTACGGTCATCATCCGGTCGAAATTATAGCTGTGCTAAATGCTGCCCGCCAAGCAACGCGGGGCCAAGTGATCGCAGTTGTTCAACCGCATCGTTATTCGCGTTTAAAAGATTTGTTCGAAGATTTCTGCACTTGCTTCAATAATGCCGATGCGGTTTTTGTTACAGAGATCTATGCCGCTGGCGAAGCGCCAATAGAAGGCGTCAACCGAGAAAGTTTTGTCGATGGCCTTCGTCATCATGGTCACCGGAAAGTAGAGCCGTTAATTAGCCCAGATGATTTAGCCTCTTCGATCAATAATATAGCTAAGTCGGGTGATTTGGTTGTTTGTTTAGGGGCTGGAAATATTTCGCAATGGGCCAATGCATTACCAGAGCAATTGGCTGCATTAAAGGCGTCAAGCGGAGAAGGTGCATAATGATGGCTACGGATCATAACCCAAAACATCTAATCCATACCATGCCAAGTGTTCGCGGCGACTTAAAAGCTGATGACGCGTTGTCGCGATATACATGGTTTAAAGTTGGCGGCCCGGCAGAGGTTTTATTTAAGCCTGCGGATGAAGAAGAACTTTGTGGGTTCTTATCTCAGTTGCCCGCAAATATGCATGTTTCTATAATTGGCAATGCATCAAACTTATTAATACGAGATGGTGGCGTTCCAGGTGTTGTCATTCGGCTGGGCGGGGCGTTTTCAGATATTGAAATATCCGATACTCAAATGCATGTTGGGGCAGCAGCTGCTGATTTAAGCGTTGCCAGAAAAGCCCGCGATTACGCAATCAGTGGGCTTGAGTTTTTGTCTGGTATTCCGGGTACGATGGGCGGCGCTGTCCGTATGAATGCTGGCGCATATGAGGATGAAATTAAAGACGTTTGCACATCCATTCGTGCTATAGACCGAATAGGTGAAGTTCATGAACTCAACGCTTCAGATCTTGGCTTTGGTTATCGCCATTCCACACTTGATCCCTCATTGATTATCACTCAAGTAACGCTTCAGGGCAAACCCGGTTTGATCGCTGAAATTACGCAACGAATGGAAAAAATACAATCCGACCGTAAGCAAAGTCAGCCAGTTCGAACGCTAACCGGGGGTTCGACTTTTGCGAACCCCAAAGACCACAAAGCATGGCAATTAATTGATCAAGCGGGATGCCGGGGATTGGTTTGGGGCGGGGCCATCGTTTCGAATTTACATTGCAATTTTTTGGTGAACTCGGGCAATGCAACTGCGGCAGACATTGAGGGTTTAGGTGAAGAAGTGCGACGCAGGGTATTCGATAAGTTTGGGATCACATTAGAGTGGGAAATCAGGCGCATAGGAATTCCTCCACTTCAGGGTATCAATGAGGTT
>CALJEW010000151.1 GCA_938074585.1 uncultured Rhodospirillales bacterium
GGCTCAGTGGCCATCGGTGAAGAAGGTGTTGCTTTGGACCCAGCAACCCTTAACCTGATTAGCGGCGATAAGCCCGTATGGATTATCGATCCGGTTGACGGTACCCATAATTTTGCCCACAGCGTTCCGTGTTTCGCGGTTATTGTTTGCCTGGTTCATCGGGGAGAAATTCTATCAGGCTGGATTCACGACCCCATTGAAAACGCTACACTTTATGCCAAGCAAGGCGAGGGAGCTTGGGATTATAGCCAACAGGGCGGGGAGCGCCTTACCCTTAGCGACGCAAAGCCCATCGCCCAGATGACCGGCTCTTTAAAACGCTCGGACCGGCATAAGATTGAGGAACGGCAATCAGCAGGTGAAGCCGGGTTGCCAACAATCATGAAGCGCTACCGGTGCGTTGGCCGTGAATATATCGACCTGGCAAGGGGTAAATTTGATTTCGCCTCCTACAGTGGCACCTTGAAGCCTTGGGACCATGCCGCGGGCATTCTCATATACCGCGAAGCCGGGGGCGTTGATGTCATGGATGATCAATATCATGTCTATGAAGTAGAGCCGCGTTTGATCAAGGGTGAGGTTATGTTAGCCCCCAATGAAGTGCTTTTAAAACACCTATCAACTTCGCTAAGGGCCTAGGCCCGTTGGTCAGAGCGCATGAATAATCGAAGCGCTTTTGAGACGACGGTTGGGTTTTCTAATTCATCAATACATTTGAACGATCCATTTTGGAGAGAATTAATGCAACTTCCCAAACAGCCCTCACAAGTCATTGATTTATAATAAAACTCTACATTACTTGGAATTAAATTTTTTGCATAAGGAACTATCTCACCAACGTAAGCAGCACTAGCTAAACAGAGCGTTGGTGCGCCTACGGCAACGCTTAAGTGCATCACAGCAGTGTCTACAGACACCACCAATCTGGCCACTTTTAACAGGCCAGCCAATTCAACAAATCCAGCATCCTCGAAAGATACATTAGCACGCTCCAGTAGATGCGCATAGCTTGGGTTTTTATCCATTTCACCGGACGCGCCGGTAATACGGATATCTGTATCGGCGGGTAAGGCATCAAACAGCGCCTTATACACGTCTGGGCCGCATTGTTTGGCTTTAACGGCTGAAAATGGTTGGATCAGCACCAAAGGCGGCTCTGCTTTTAGCTGTGTACTTGGGCTTGAAAAATTTAAGCGCGGCGTTGTGGATTCACCGGACAACCAATTTGCAAATTTGTACCAGCGCAGGATTTTGTCTTGTAACGCTGGACCACTATCAAACAAACGGCTGAACGACTGAGCATTTTTAGCAAGTTGCGCTTTATATTTACCCCACGGCCGGGCTTGCATAGCAATAATCTCAGGCGCACCCGTAGCACGCATCATGGCTTCATCTAAATCTGGATGGCGCAGGTAATCAGTTGAAATAACGGCACGGTAATTGGCATCATAGAGCTCGTTTGATATTTTGGATCGAGAAGATAAGTCATTGTGATACAGAGGGAAATCGACCACATAGGTTTTGATATGGTCCGGGAACAAAAACGCCGTTTTGGCTCCGTCCTTTCGCAATAATATAGTGACCGGCTCGTTTTCAGTCGCGTATTTACAAAATTCCTCAATTACATGAGATAAAAGAACCGTATCGCCTAAGCCGCCACAGGATAGCAGAAGTAATCCATTTGGAGCATCTGGCCGGGGGCGCGATTTTGCTCGCCAGCGTTGCAATATGTCGGCAAGGCGGTAAAGTTTTGCCATGATTAAAGTTTAATAAGCCGCATAGGATTTTTCTTCAACAATGCGCGACCCTAAGAACACGTTGATGTCGCGCTTAAAGGCGGCGCGTTTGTCGTTGGTGACATAAACTGCGCGGGCCAATTGAACGAATTTATCTGAAAAGTCGGAGCTGCGTTCGCAGTCACGGATGTTGTCCTCAATCACCCACAATTCTTCGTTCACAGCCTTTAAAGACGCTGTTAATTCATCCATTTTTGCCGATGGGATAATATTAGTATCGCGCGCTGCGGTCAGGGCTTCCCACTCGATCCGCACATTTTCAACTTTGGCCACATCTTCGATGCGCTCTTTTTTAATCTCTAAAATGGTGATTTTATCAATCAATTCACCCGGTGCGACTTCTACAGATATGTAAGTGCTCATAAGAAAAAACCTATCAAAATTTAGTTATAGGGTTATATAAGACATGGATCAAACGTCCGTCGAGCACAAACCTTTAGAAGGGCCCTTAAAACCACTAGGTTTATGGATAATGGCCGTCTATAATCTACTCCTTACAAAATTCATTCTTCAAATTAACGGGAAATTTTTTATATGACGAAGACAGCATTTATCGGACTAGGCGTTATGGGCTATCCCATGGCAGGTCATAAAGCAAAAGCCGGACACGCCGTTACGGTCTTTAACCGCACAACTGCTAAAGCTGAAAAATGGGTTGCAGAATTTGGTGGTGCGTCGGCTGCAACACCCCGCGAAGCTGCCGCTGGCGCTGACATTGTCTGTGCTTGCATTGGTAACGACGATGATTTGCGTAGCGTTGTCTATGGCGACGACGGCATTCTTACTGGCATGAAATCAGGCGCGATTTTCATCGATCACACAACGGCATCTGCAGAAGTCGCCCGTGAAGTCGGTGAGGCGTGCAAAGCCATGGGCATTCGCTTCTTGGATGGACCGGTATCTGGCGGTCAAGCAGGCGCTGAAAACGGCAAGTTGACGGTAATGGCTGGCGGCGAGCAGGGTGATTTCGATGAAGCGGCCCCAGTTGTTGATTGTTACTCACAAGCGTTCACGCTGTTAGGACCCATTGGTAGCGGCCAAATTTGCAAAATGGTTAACCAAATTTGTATCGCTGGCTTGGTTCAAGGCTTGGCAGAAGGCGTCAACTTTGGCACCAAAGCCGGCTTAGACATGGACAAAGTTCTGGGCGTAATCTCAAAGGGTGCTGCCGGGTCTTGGCAAATGGAAAATCGCGGCGCGACCATGGTTAAAGACGAGTTTGAGTTCGGCTTTGCCGTCGATTGGATGCGCAAAGACTTAAACATCGTGCTCAACGAAGCCAACAAAAACGGTGCCCGCGTTCCAGTCACCGCACTGGTCGACCAGTTCTACGCCGATGTTCAAAGCAAAGGCGGCGGACGCTGGGATACATCAAGCTTGCTACGCTGCTTGAACGACTAAGGTGAAACCTAGGCGCTTGATTCAAGTATTAGAGCAGAAGGGGGCTTTAAGCCCCTTTTTCTTTGTCTGGGTCTATTAAGTAGGTACACTAGGCCCAATATCAATAAGCTTGAAAATGGGTACCTTCAATTTTTGCACAGGCGTACCTTCTAAGAATTTAGGCACTGTGGATTTGAGTTATTGACTAATAAAAAGGCTTAATGTTTTTTTCCTCAACTGCCCATAATTGGAAATCTGGTGTGATCTCCTTCAATAAACCGACTATCAATTAATTATGATTTAAATTTAGCATAAATGCACGATGGACTTTTTTATATTTGTTTAATGGATGCATAAACAACACATAATCTCCTGGGGAAACATAATCCATATAATCATGACCAGTAATTTCGTTCCTATACCGGCGGACCATTTCACTAACAGCCATTCGAACACGGATATGAGTTTCTGAAATGGCTTCATACATCATAAAATTTGCTGCAAATTCAGCGAGCTCTCTGTGATCCAGAGTATATTGCTTTGGTATTAAATTATCTTTAGAAAAGTTTGGCCAATATTCGATAAACCTTTTTGTCAAAGGTGTCATCTTTGCACTTTCTTTATCATTATTAAAGACATGGGTTTCAATTTTAGGCCCTTCAAAAAGTCTTTAACGCATCGCCATCGTAATACTCTACATCTTATCGCAAATATTTTAATTACCCAAGTGCACACTCAAAAGCGGGGGCCGCATTTTGGTAGTTTTTTAATT
>CALJEW010000152.1 GCA_938074585.1 uncultured Rhodospirillales bacterium
AATAATCCATCTTTTTGAGTGGCAACGCCTAACCCGGCAGCGGTGTGGGTGTGGATCACACAATCAACGTCGTGGCGCATCATATGGACGGCGCTGTGAACGGTGAACCCGGCCGGGTTAATGGGGTAATTGGTTTCAGACAAAATATTGCCGTCCATATCAACTTTAACCAAAGCTGATGCTGTCATCTCGTCAAACATCACACCGAAGGGATTGATTAAAAAGTGCTGATCATTGCTTGGAATCCGTGCAGATAAATGGGTCCCCAGTAAGTCAGACCAGCCGTACAAATCGACCAATCGAAAAGCAGCCGCTAAGTTTACCCGCATTTCCCATTCAGCAGCATCAATTTCGGTCGTTTCTCCCATTGTTGGTTAGGCCCCGACTTTCTTCATTTCAGGCGGCGCATAGGATTTATTCATGAAGGCATCGGATACTGAAGTATCCGCATGTTTCGCCCCGGCAAAGCGGACGGCATCATCCGATACTTTTTCAATTGGGGTGTAGTGGGGGTGATGGTGATCTAAATAGGGGTCGTTGCGCGCCGCATTATAGCAGCAAATCAATGTCCAACGCCGGTTGGGTGAGCGGTTTTGATCCGAACGGTGCAGAGTGTTGCAATGGAAAAATAAACCGTCTCCAGCCTTCATTTCTGCATAGACGGTTTCAAGACGTTTGGTGGCTTCGGTTGTGCGCACTTCTTCTGAACCGACTTGCCCATTGGCAAGTTCACCGTGTTCGATCCGGCCCATGGCGTGCGATCCTTTTAGGACCTGCAAACAGCCATTTCCTTTTGTGGTATCATCAAGGGCAATCATGACCGATGCCATTAACGGGAACAAACAGCCATTGGCATACCAGTACCCATAATCTTGATGCCATTCCCAGGCCCCGCCTTCATAGGCGTCCTTGGCGGTGAGCTTTGAGTGGTAGTGATATACTTCACCACTCAATATATCTTCCATGGTATCAACAACGCGATTGGATCGGGCAGCTAGGCCATAAGCGCTGTCGCCGGGGTGGTTCCATAAGGCCATTTTGGTTGGTGCCCCAGTCTCGTCTTTGCGGTCATAAAAATGCGACCGGATTTGCTCGTCTGTTTCCATGGCTGTGCGTAAATAACCAATCTCTTCTTTATCGAAAAGACCGGGAATTAAAATATATCCATCGCGCTCATAGGCTTGGCGCTGTTCAAAATTTAATAGTGTCGGCATCGTAATTTAGCACCCGTAAATCCAGCGTCACTATTAGATTAAACGGAATGATCTAGCTTGCAATATCCTTTATGAGCGCAAGTGCCGATTATCGGGATCATACGGGCTTTCTTCGATGACAGTGACTTTGTACATTGTACCCAAAATATCCATTTCAAGTTCTGTTCCAACAGCCGCCAAATCAGGGCGGATCATTGCTAAGGCCAAAGACTTACCAACCCGAAAGCCATATCCGCCACCGGTTGCCCGACCTACGGTTTGATCGTTTAAGAAAATTGGATTGTTACCAAGCGCATCCGCATCGGTCACATCATGGACTTCTAGGGTTACGAACTGACTATCAAAGCCCCGGTCTTTCCAATCCGATAGCCCATCGCGGCCAATGAAATCGCCTTTGTTCGGGTGAACAAAGCGCTGGAGTCCAGATTCGTAGGCTGAATATTCGATCGATAATTCGGTGCCAACCAAGCGGTAGGATTTTTCCAGCCGCATGCTGTCCATGGCCCTAATACCAAAGGGTTTGATGCCCAAATCTGCACCAGCTGCCATGAGGGTATCAAACACATGGTTTTGCATTTCCATGGGGTGATGAATTTCCCAGCCCAGTTCACCAACAAAAGTAACGCGGGCAACAATGGAATCCGCGAAACCAACATCAATCCGCTGAGACGATAACCAGGGAAAGGCTTGGTTAGAGAAATCAGCATCTGAAACTCGCTGCATCAATTCGCGCGATTTTGGCCCAGCCACAACCAAAACACCAATTTTTGTAGTGATATGATCATACCGAACTGACCCATCTGCGGGCATTTTCTTTTTGATGTAATCATGATCAAAACTTTCCATAGCCCCGGCAGAGACTAAATAAAACGAGTTATCGGGATTGCGTAGAATTGTAAACTCAGATCGAACGCCACCGTTTTCAGTTAAAGCATGGCATAAATTTACTCGGCCTAGTTTTTTAGGGATGCGATTGGCGACTAAGTTATCCAAAAAGACTTCTGCGCGGGGGCCAGAAATGCGGCATTTTGCAAACGCCGTCATGTCCAAAATGCCAACGTTTTGTTGAACGTTTTTGCATTCATTACCCACGTGTTCGAACCAGTTGGAACGGCGAAACGACCAATCATCAACTTGTGGCGTGCCTTCTGGCGCAAACCAATTAGGCCGTTCCCATCCGTATTTTTGCCCAAACACGGCACCTAAATCTTTCATGCGGTCATAACAGGGTGCAGTGCGCAAGGGGCGGGCGGCTTCGCGTTCTTCGTCCGGGAAGTGGGTGGTGAAAACGTGCGCATAAGCCTCTTCGTTTTTGATACGCAAAAAGGCTTTGCTGGTATAGGGGCCAAAGCGGTGAGGGATGACGCCTAACATGTCGATGGTTGGCTGACCCTCAACAATCCATTCCGCCAATTGCCACCCGGCACCCCCTGCTGCGGTAATGCCAAAGCTATGGCCTTCGTTGAGCCAAAAATTTTTAAGGCCGGGGGCTGGGCCAATAATCGGGTTGCCATCAGGGGTGTAACATATCGCCCCGTTGAATACTTGTTTAACGCCGACTTCCCCAAATTCTGGAACTCGTTTTATAGCAGCTTCAATGTGGGGCTCCAAGCGGTCTAGGTCCTCTTGAAATAATTCATATTCGCTATCGTCCGATGGGCCATCAACGTAACAACACGGTGCGCCCTTTTCATAGATACCCAAAATAAAGCCACCGTTTTCTTCGCGCAGATACCATGATCCATCGGATTCGCGGAGAACCCCCATTTCAGGCAATCCTTGAGCTTGGCGGGCTTGAATTTTTGGGTGCGGTTCGGTGACGATGAATTGGTGTTCAACGGGAATGACCGGGATATCAAGGCCAACCATCTTTCCGGTTTGACGGGCGAAATTACCGGTCGCACTGATCACGTGTTCGCAAGTGATGTCGCCTTTGTCGGTCTTAACCAACCATTCGCCATTGGCTTGCTGTTCGATGCCAATTACGCTTGTGTAACGCTCGATCTCGGCCCCCATAGCGCGGGCCCCCTTGGCCATGGCTTGGGTCAAGTCAGCGGGTTGAATATAGCCGTCACCTGGATGTTGAATGGCACCAATTAAACCTTTCGTTTGACATAGTGGCCATATGTCTTTGATTTGCTCGGGGCACAAAAAATTAACATCAATGCCAATAGTGCTGGCAACACCTGCGTACTGGCGATACTCGTCCATGCGGTCTTGGTTCATGGCTAAACGGATATTACTGACTTGGCGCAAACCGACGTCTTGCCCGGTTTCGGCCTCAAGCTCTTTGTAAAAATTGACCGAGTATTTATGTATCTGACCAACGCTATAGCTCATGTTAAAAAGTGGAAGCAATCCGGCGGCGTGCCATGTGGACCCAGATGTTAGCTCTTTGCGTTCAAGTAAAACGCTATCGCTCCAGCCTTTTTTGGCTAAATGATATAAGGTGCCAACGCCGACAACCCCCCCTCCGATAACGACCGCCCGTGCATGGCTTCTCATTGTGCTTCTCTCCTGTGATCCGCATTTCGGTTTGTTGCGGTTGTTATTTTGCAGGCGGTTAATCAAACCTACAAGAAATGTATTGCCCGCAAGAAGGGTGATGTTCTTAGGTATTGTCGACATTAGATGTCTCATTTCCGCCATTGTTACGCGATGACCTTGAAAGCTTCGAAGGCGTGTTTGAAATACAAAGGGGCGCTGGCAGATTAGATCACCTGTACGGCCCGAATAAACTGCAATGGATTAAGTGGCATTCGGGAGACATACACATGGGTGAACAGGCGATTAAAAGTGTGCGGCGTGGGCGGAGTGCAAGACGCACAGAACGGGCAGAAGCGTCGGCGGTAACGCAACCTTATATTTCACGCCAAATTCCACTTACAGAATTATGCAGTGAGGAAGGTTTGGAGCTTCTGGAACGCAATGCAGATATCATTTTGCAAGAAACAGGCATTGAATTTAGGGATGACGCTGAGGTTTTAAATATATGGCGTGAAGCGGGTGCCCAAGTGGATGGGGAACGGGTGCGCTTTCCAAAAGGGCTGTTGCGCCAATTGTTGAAAACGGCTCCAGCCGAATTTACCCAACACGCTAGAAATCCCGATCGAAATGTTGTTATGGGCGGCAAAAATTTGGTTTTCGCGCCTGTGTATGGGCCACCCTTTGTTCGCGATTTAGATGGCGGGCGCAGATACGGAACGATTGCTGATTTCGAAAATTTTGTAAAACTAGCGTACATGGCAGGCCCTATGCACCATTCGGGGGGCACGGTGTGTGAGCCGGTGGACTTGCCGGTGAACAAGCGTCATTTCGATATGGTTTATGCCCATATGAAATATTCCGACAAACCGTTTATGGGCTCAGTGACGCATCCAGACCGGGCGCGTGATACGGTTTCAATGTGTGAAATCTTATTCGGCAAAGATTTCGTTGAACAAAATACCGTTTGCACCAGCCTGATCAATGCCAATTCACCCATGGTTTTTGACGATACGATGTTGGGCGCATTGAAAGTTTATGCAGCCGCCAATCAAGCTTGCATTGTGACCCCGTTTATTTTGTCCGGTGCTATGGCTCCGGTGTCGGTTGCGGGAACTTTGGCGCAAGC
>CALJEW010000153.1 GCA_938074585.1 uncultured Rhodospirillales bacterium
GTTGAAGGCGGTTGGAACAGCATTATTTTTGAACCAGAATATGGCGGCCAAGGCTTACCATCTCTAATTTCAACCGCCGTTAGCGAAACGGTTCAGGCTGCTAACATGGCGTTTGGTTTATGCCCGATGCTAACACAAGGCGCTGTTGAGTTGCTTACCAAACATGGGTCAGACAGCCTAAAATCAATCTACTTGGAAAAAATGGTTTCCGGCGTTTGGCCTGGCACCATGAATTTAACGGAGCCCAGCGCCGGATCAGATTTGGGCAGCATTCGCACAAAAGCCGTGCCCGATGGCGAATATTACCGTATTTCAGGCACCAAAGTTTATATTACCTTCGGTGAACATGATTTTTCAGACAACATCGTCCACATGGTCCTAGCTCGCTCAGACGGTGCACCCGAGGGTATCAAAGGGATTTCACTGTTTGTTGTGCCTAAGTTTCTTGTTAATGATGACGGCTCTTTAGGTCAGAGAAATGATCTGAAAGCTTTGTCCTTGGAACACAAATTGGGCATTCATGCCAGCCCAACAGCCGTCATGTCTTATGGCGATGACGATGGCGCTATTGGCTATTTGGTAGGTGAAGAAAACCGCGGCATTGAATACATGTTTACAATGATGAACAACGAACGCATTGGCGTTGGCATTCAAGGCGTAGGCATTGCTGAGCGTGCATACCAACATGCACTTGCTTATGCACGTGAGCGGGTGCAAAGCAGAAAACTAGGCTCCACTAACAAAGAACCCGTAACAATTATCCAGCACCCCGATGTGAAACGCATGCTTTTATCCATGAAATCAAGAACCGAAGCGTCGCGGGCTTTGGTTTTTTTTGTTGCCGGACAACTCGATCTATCTAAATCTCACCCCGATACAGATGTTCGTGCTAGGGCCTTTTCGATAGTTGATTTACTAACGCCTGTGGTTAAGGCGTGGTGTTCAGATAATGGGATTAAAGTAGCGAACACAGGTGTTCAGGTCCACGGTGGAGCCGGGTTTATTGAAAAATCTGGCGCTGCTCAGCATTTACGCGATGCCCGAATTACTGCGATTTATGAAGGCACGAATGGCATTCAAGCAAATGATTTAGTTGGCCGTAAAATTGGCCGCGATGGTGGCAAGGCTGTTCAAGCCTTTATTGAACATATAAGCCCTACATTGAATCATCTTGCAAAAGAACCATCCGATGATTTCACGACAATACATACCCAGCTTACCAGCGCAATTGCAGTCCTCAACAAAGCCAGCACATGGATTGTTGAAACTTACCCATCCCACCCCACAAAGGTCGCCGCAGGGGCCGTTCCGTATTTGGAATTGCTGGGCCGGACAACGGGTGGCTGGCTTTTAGCGAACAGTGCTATGATTTCAAAACGTCTATTGGCTGAAAATTCTGGTGATCCGAAGCACTTAAAAGGCAAAATTTTGTCGGCACAGTTTTTTGCGGACCATGTTCTGAGTGGGGCTGAAAGCCTGTCAGAAATCATCCTTTCCGGCTATCCGTCAGTTGAAGCTATCGATGAAGCCGATTTCTAGCCCTTATCAAAACCTTAAAATTGCATATGAATGTGGGTTATGACTTGATTTTCTGTTTCATTTCCAACACTCTAGCGTAAATTATTATAGGTTATTCCAAGGCATGAACGGCTTTACACGATATGTCTTGCAACAGCTATTTGTTGGTATGGTCCTTGTTACTATAGGGCTTACCTGCATCATATGGCTGTCGCAGTCTTTACGATTTGTTGAAATGATCGTCAATCAAGGCGTGACAGCGAGCACTTTCATTTATTTGACAATGCTTATGCTGCCAAACTTTTTGACAGTTATTCTGCCGATTGCATTGTTCTGCGTGACCTTATTCATTTATTCAAAGCTGGTGTCTGATCATGAAATGGTGATCATGCGCGCAGCTGGAGTAAGCCAGATAGCGCTCGCGAAACCAGCCATAATTATGGCTTTAATGGTTGTCACCCTAGGTTATGCCCTTAATTTATACTTAATGCCTAATTCCTATAAGATGTTTCGTGAGCTGCAGTGGGAAATCCGGAACTATACACACATTTTATTAAAAGAAGGCGCGTTCACGAATTTCTCAGGGGTCACGGTGTATGTGCGCGAACGATCTAAAGATGGTCAATTGCTTGGAGTTTTAGCTTATGACCAACGCAAACCTGAAGAAGCCGAAACATGGATGGCTGCAAAAGGTGCGCTAGTTCAATCCGACGATGGAGCCCGGGTTGTTATGTTTGATGGCAACAGACAGGTTATAGATGCAGAAACGAAACAGCTTTCAATCCTCTATTTTGATCAAGGTGTACTTGATTTAAAAGAACTAGGAGCTGGTGCGCCCTTATCTAAAGATCGATTTAGGGAAGCGCGGGAACGGAATTTAAGCGAGTTATTAAATATTGGAAATGAGCCCAATTTTTCAAAACGCGATATTGGTAAATTCACTATAGAGGCACATAAACGTCTGACATCCCCCTTAAACGCCCTCGGGTTCACCTTGATTGCGATTTGCTTTCTTCTTTTGGGAAGTTTCAACCGACGATCACAAGTACGACAAATAACAATAGCCGTCTGTATTGTATTGGGCCTTTTAATCTCATCCTTGGGGCTTGAAAATTTAGCCGCAAAAAAAATACATCTAATCCCGCTGCTTTATGTACATGCCCTATTGCCTATTTTAATTTGTATTGCAGCAATTTTAAACCCCTTTTCAATACGGCGTATTTTACCCGAGAGAACCATGAAGGCAGCAGGGTAAATGCGTATATCATCCACTTTATCCGGCTATATTGGCCGCCAATTTTTGGCCTCGTTTCTGGTGCTTTTTATTTTATTTTTACTTCTTATTTTATTATTTGATTTTGTTGAATTGCTGCGTAGATCAGCATCAAAGCCAGAGGTCAGCTTTGCTATGGTTATCGAAATGGCCATATTGAAACTTCCCCATATGGGTCAAGAAACATTTCCATTTGCCATCTTATTCGCTGGTATGTCTGCATTTTGGCGCTTAACGCGCAGCAACGAGCTGGTCATTACCAGAGGTGCTGGCGTGTCTGCTTGGCAGTTCATGCTACCGGTAATTGGCATTGCATTTATATTAGGCGTCTTACAAATAACCGCACTGAACCCCTTAGCTTCAGCCACATTAACCCGCTATGAATTGCTTGAAGCCCGGCATTTGAAGGGTAATGATGATTTGTTGGCTCTGTCCGGTAACGGGTTATGGTTACGTCAATCAAACGAAGAAGGGCAATCTGTTATTCATGCTAATAGCGTCCATCAAAGTGACAAAAGCGTTCTATTAAATAACGTTGTCGTTTTTATGTATTCTGGAGCCGACACTTTCAGTGGCAGAATTAATGCTGAAGAAGCCCGACTTGACGACGGGTTTTGGCATATGAAAAAAGCATGGATTTACAAACCAGAAACGGCACCTGTATTTGAAGAAGAAACATGGCTCGCTACGGATCTAACTTTAAATAAAATTCAAGATAGCTTTGCACCACCTGAAACCATGTCCTTTTGGGATTTACCAGGCTTTATAAGTCAGCTTGAAAACGCTGGGTTTTCTGCAATCCGGCACCGTTTACACTGGCACACCCTTTTAGCAGCACCCTTTTTAATGTGTGCAATGGTCTTAATTGCAGCAACCTTTACACTTCGTCAATCAAGACGCGGGGCAACAACATTTGTGATTGCCGGTGGTGTTTTAACAGGCTTCCTGCTTTATTTCTTTTCTGATGTTGTTTTTGCACTTGGACTATCCGATAGCATACCCGTAGCCTTGGCTGCGTGGACCCCATCTGGGGTTACGACGTTACTGGGTTTGGCTACGCTGCTCCATTTAGAGGACGGATAAGTATGTTCGCAAGCAAACTATACCTGATGTTATCTGCGGCCCTCATTTCTGCCGCTCCATTTGCATTGCCTTTATATGCACATGCAGCATCGTCATCAAAAACCGAAGATCCATCAAAAGCGCGCCCCTTAGGTATCCTGATATCCCCATTTGCAGCGAACACAATAACAACCGTCCCTGACGTCTATTCAACATCAGCAATACAGCCG
>CALJEW010000154.1 GCA_938074585.1 uncultured Rhodospirillales bacterium
AACTGGCCAAACTCTTGCCCTTTTCAATCTGCCTCCGGGTGATTGGGACGCTGGTGATAAGGGCATGGCTGCAATCCCTGGGCGTGAACAGGAATTTCAAGATACCGTTGGTTTGGCGCTTGAATATGCGCGTGCTTTTAAATGCAAAACCGTTCACATGATGGCTGGTATTATACCCGGAGTTGTAGGTGTTGAAGCAGCGTTTGAAACGTATGTAACGAACTATCAATTCTGCGCCGATGCATTTGTTGATGATGGTATTGACGTAATCATCGAGCCCCTAAACACCCGCGATGTTCCGGGCTATATGATTTCCAAAAATTCCAGCGCGCATTCGGTCATTGCTGCTGCTGGCCGGCCCAACGTTGGCCTTCAATTTGATTTTTATCATGTGCAAATTATGGGCGGCGATCTAGCAACTCAGTTCGAGACCTATTTGGACATCACCAAACACGTCCAAATAGCAGGCGTACCCGAACGGTTCGAGCCTAATGTTGGGGAAATCAATTATCTGTATCTTTTCGATCTGATGGACCGCGTTGGATACGAAGGATATGTGGGTTGTGAGTACAAACCTCAAAATGGAACAGAAGCCGGATTGGGTTGGATGTCCGACCGATAGATATATTCAAAGCCGCTATTTTTTGTGTATGATCCTTTCATGAACAGTTCTTAAAGCGATGTTTTATTTATTTTTTTGAGTTTTTTGATGGATTTATCCAAGCGTTTTTCTTCGTCTTCCAAGTCCCGCTCCAGCGCTTTAACTCGTTTGTTTAGACTTTGGATTTTGATTAGTCGGCGGGTACGTTTGGCATCATCTTTGCGATTTGTGTAACGCCTGTAGCGCCCGCCGCCAGCAACAAACAACATCGTTAACCCAGCAATCAGACATACAATGCCACCGGGCAAGTAAGCAACTCTTTCCATGCTAATGGCGGTGCCCCAAAAGCCGATAGTTGTAAGGGCGGCAGCGGATATGAAAAGCGCTCGCCGTGAGTTGATCTCGTCGAACTTATGGGCGCTTTGAGCTTCCGCAATGGCTAGCGCAATCTCTTTTTTTGCCATAAATTGCCATTTTCGAAATGACATGCCCTCATCTAACGTGCGGCCGTCACGGATAAACTTTTCCAAACGACGGATCACATACTCCGCATGCTCTTCAGGCAACGGATTCCCTTCCAGTCGAGGTAATTCAAAATCATCATTGCCCATGGGATGGGTCCTTAAGCCGTTAAAACTAATCATCAAGCATACAGCAAAAAGCGTAAAAAAAATGGGTTAGTTTTTAACGGCTAAAAGTCTCCTACCCCAGATCGACTAATCGTTCCCGCGCTTCTTGCAGCTTTATTTTTGTTTGTTGCGCATCGGCCAATTTTTGGCGTTCAGTTGCGACCACTTCATCGGGGGCACTCGCAACAAAACGTTCGTTGCTTAGCTTTTTCTCGAATCGATCGTTCTCAGCCGTTTGTTTGTCGATTTCTTTGCCCAAACGAGATTTTTCTTCAGTTAAATCAATGGTTTCTGATATGGGTAGAATGATTATTGCTTCATCAATAACGTCTTGAACGGAGCCCGCAGGAACGTCGCCGGACAACAATTCAAGCGATGATAATCGGGCAACACGCTTTAACAAATCAGCATGGTTGACCAAGCATGATTGTGCCCGCTCGCCTGCGTCTTTCAAAATTAATGGAATTTTTGCCCCCGGTGGTACGTTCATTTCGGAACGAATAGTCCGGACTTGAGAAATCAAACGAACAACCCAATCGATTTCTTCGTTGGCAGAGGTATTTATGAGGGCATCATCTAATTTGGGCCATTCGGCGATCATGATGGATGAGGTGCGCTTATCAGATAGCTCTGTCCATAATTCTTCGGTGATGAATGGCGTGATGGGATGCATCAACAACAGGATTTGATCCAAAACCCAAGCTGCCGTTGCCTGGGTTTCAGCCCGTGCGTTCTCGTCGTCACCCTTAAACATTGGCTTGGCAAATTCGACGTACCAATCACAGAACGTGTTCCATGTGAATTGGTAGATTGAGCTCGCGGCATCATTGAAGCGATATGTATCAATGGCACCAGACATCGCACGTTCAGCCTCAACAACCTTGCCGACGATCCATTTATTCAAGGTCAATTGAACCGATGACGGATCAAACTCTTCAACGGGATGGCATTCGTTCATTTCGCAAAAACGCGCTGCATTCCATAGCTTTGTGCAGAAATTGCGGTACCCTTCGATGCGCTGGGTCGATAATTTAACATCTCGCCCTTGGGCGGCGAATGCTGTCAGAGTGAATCGCAATGCATCCGCCCCATAGGTGCCAATCAGTTCTAAGGGATCAATCACATTGCCCTTGGACTTTGACATTTTCTGGCCGTGCTCATCGCGCACTAACGCGTGAATATAAACTGTGTGAAACGGTACTTGGTCCATGAAGTGAATGCCAGCCATCATCATACGGGCAACCCAGAAGAAAATGATATCGAAACCGGTAATCAGAACGTCGGTTTGATAATAACGTTTTACTTCCGGGGTATCTTCGGGCCAACCAAGGGTTGAAAATGGCCATAGCGCCGATGAAAACCACGTATCTAACACGTCTGGGTCGCGAACTAATTCAACGTCTTTTCCATAAGCTTTGCGCGCCGTTGCGTGAGCTTTTTCCTCATCTAATTCAACAAAAATATCGCCGTCCGGTCCAAACCACGCGGGGATTTGGTGGCCCCACCAAATTTGCCGTGAAACACACCACGGCTGTATGTTGCGCATCCATTCGTAATACGTATTTTCCCAGTTTTTTGGAATAAAATTGGTTTCACCTTGTTCAACAGCGGTGATTGCCGGGCCGGCTAAACGCTTAGCATCGACAAACCACTG
>CALJEW010000155.1 GCA_938074585.1 uncultured Rhodospirillales bacterium
CATAGATAACATCAGGTGCTATGTCAGGGGGCCAATTTAACAACTAAATTCAGGCCAATGCATGTGACTTTTAAAAAACTTTAATTTCCTCCTGCATATGGTGTTTCTACTAAGTATGTTAAATGTAGCTAGTTATGTATTAAGTTTCGGGACATTAATACGCGCGTTACTTTGCATATTTTTTATTTGTGTTTCTTGAATGTATTGCCGAAGGGCAATTTCTAGTCGGCGCTCAAAATGCAGCGGCATTTAACCTCATTAAATATTGCATTAAAAATTGCTTCATCGATAGTTCAAAAGAGGTTTTTGCGTGCCGAAAAGAAAAATGCCCTAAATTAAAAAACAAAAGCGCGATGCGAACGTAAATGCTACAAACCCGTTGGTTTGGCTTGGATATTGCGACAGTAACTGCAAAGAATCAGAAGTCTACTCACGTGGAGTAGAAATGGAGCTCAGCCTGGTAAAGAAGTCCTAACCTTTCAGAAGATAAGATATTCATCGCTATATGAAATGCAAAAAAGCCGATTGTGGTAACGGTTACAAAAGCAGTGATGTCAATTAGGGCTAAGCCCCTAACGGCTATCAAGATGATAAGCGATTAAACAAATAAGCAAGGTGTGGAAAATAGCACCTAGGGTTTTTCCTGCTAGCTTAGTTTTTAACCGCCATTTCTGCCGTCCCTTACGGATTTCAGCAACAAGCTCGTTACCGAAACCTCTGCCAGTTCCTAGCCTTCATGATGAGCTTCCATATATGGCTGACGTCAAGGTTTTCGGAAATTAGGATGAAAATGAAAAGCCTTTAAAGCTCACATATGGCCTTCGTGATTAGTGAAGCTCATAACTTCCTTTTCACTAATTCCATATCTTTTAGGACCATCAGCGGGGCTTATAAACTGCGTTTAACAACAGTTACGCCGTTCTCGTATTTTTTCCTAAACTCTATAAGCGGGTTATCAACAATTGGTGTTGGCTTATTTAGGCCCGACTATAGCTACGTCATAACGGAATTTCTTGCCAAGAATTTTTCACACAAATAACCGCTCCCCAAAATGGTTTTTCGCGCTTGCAAACTATAAAGGACATCGCTTGCTCCGCTCAACGGGAATATGTTCATCTATAATTAAACTAAAAAGCAAATCAGCCTTTGTTGGGCGTCTATGTTTCACATAGGTTGGTTTAACGCATCGCATCCCAATTCATACAATGTAACACAGAAAAACTGTACACATTTCTGAGAATAGTTTTTCTGTGTTAACTAAATTAATTTCAGATGCGCTCGATTTTTGGCATTCATAAAAGAGCTAAGCTTTAACCCGCTCGCTTTTAGGATCATACATGGGCCGAAGCGATGCTGTTGCCGGAACTCGAATGCCTGCAACTTCAATCTCGAATTTACCCTGAGTGATAAACACTTCATTTACACCACCCGTATTTTCCACATAGCCCAATCCAACCGCGCCGCCCAAAGTGTGCCCATACATGCCAGATGTCAGATACCCAACAATACTTCCATCGCGGTAAATCGGCTCGTTGTGATACAGCATTTTTTCTGGGTCCGATAACAAGAACTGAACCATGCGCTGGGTTACGCCGTCCTTTTTAATTTGCATCAAAGCATCGCGGCCAATGAACCCACCTTTTTTATCCCAAGCAACGGCGAACGCAAGTCCAGCTTGAATTGGATTTTCTTCATCTGTGATATCGTGCCCCCAATGGCGGTATCCCTTTTCAATGCGCAACGAATTCATGGCATGCATACCAACATGTTTAAGCCCATATTCATCCCCGGCGTTAACAATTACGTCATATACACAGGCGGCAAACTCAGTTGGCATATAGAGCTCCCAACCGAGTTCTCCCATATAGGTAATCCGGGACGCACGGACGATGGCATAGCCCAATTCGATCTCGATAGAATGGCCAAACGCAAATGCATCGTGGGACATGTCTGTTTTTGTTAGCGATTGTAACAACGCCCGCGCATTCGGCCCTTGCACCCCCAATACAGCAATGCCGGATGTTACGTCCGTGGCAACACAACGTGCATCTTCTGGTATATGCCGTTTCAGCCAATTGAAATCTCTGACTTGCCCTGCGCCACCTGTAACGATCAAATACACGTCGCGTTCCAATCTGGTGATGGTCAAATCAGCTTCAATCCCACCACGTCTGTTCAGCCATTGTGTATAAACAATTCGCCCCGGTTCAACATCAACATCGTTAGCACAAATTTGGTTGAGCACTTGTTCTGCATCAGGGCCTTCAACGCGAAATTTGGCGAAAGACGTTTGATCAAATAAACCGACCGCTTCCCGAACGGCTTTATGCTCTTGGGCTGAATAGTCGAACCAGTTCTGTTTTGTAAATGAATATTCATATTTTGGCTCAACACCTTCCGGCGCATACCAGTTGGGGCGTTCCCATCCGGCCGTTTCGCCGTAGCATGCCCCGGCTGCTTTCATTTGCTCATAAAATGGGGTTTTTCGAGCCTTGCGCGCCGTTTTGTATTGATGGAACGGCCAATGGGTTGCATACAAAAGTCCCAAAGTTTCTGAAACCCGGTCGTGCAAATAGTTTGAATTTCCTTGGAACGGCATGTTCCTGCGGACATCAACGCTATTGAGATCCGAGGGTGGATGCCCATCGCGCATCCATTCAGAAACCACTTTGCCAACGCCCCCAGCAGACTGAATACCAATCGAATTCATACCAGCCGCGATAAATAAGTTATCGAACTCGGGCGATGCGCCCAGATGATAACGGTCATCGGGTGTAAAACTTTCAGGGCCACAGAAAAACTTTTGAATACCCGCTTGCTCTAGGGCGGGTACCCGATGGATAGCACCTTCCAATATCGGCTCAAAATGATCAAAATCATCGGGCAATTCATCAAAGCAGAAGTCCGGTGAAATTCCGTCCATTCCCCACGGCTTGGCAACAGTCTCGAATGCGCCAAGCAATAACTTTCCAGCGTCTTCTTTATAGTATGCACAGGCATCATAATCCCGAAATACCGGCATATCAGAAGTAATTCCTTCAAACGGCTCCGTAACAATATAAAAATGTTCGCAGGCATGAAGCGGGACGGTAACCCCCAGTTGAGCCGCAAAATCGCGGGTCCACATGCCACAACACAACACCACGTAATCAGCTTTAATCGATCCGCTTTCTGTTTCAACACCGGTGATTTTACCGCCAGAATGATTTACCTTAGTTACTAAGGTATTCTCGAATATTTGAGCCCCGCCGTTGCGTGCCCCTTTGGCTAAAGCTTGGGTAATATCGATCGGGTTAGCCTGACCATCAGATGGAATAAAAATCCCGCCAACAATATCTTCTAAATTCATCAGTGGGTAATGGTCCTTGCATCCCTCAGGCCCTAAGACGTCAACTTTTAAATCGAAAACTTTAGCCATATCAGCCCGGCGGATTAAATCTTCCAAACGGCCTTGATTTGTGGCAACGGAAAGCGATCCATTAATTTTATAGCCCGTTGCTTGGCCAGTTTCTTCTTCTAGGCCTAAATAAAGCTCAGCCGTGTATTTGGCTAATTTCGTCATATTTTGACTATCGCGCAATTGACCAATCAAACCCGCCGCGTGCCACGTGGTGCCGCTAGTTAATTGTTTACGTTCCAAAAGCACAACATCCGACCAGCCAATTTTAGTCAAATGATAAGCAATAGAGCAACCGATCACGCCGCCACCAACAATCACGACCCGTGCTTTTTTTGGAAGTTCATTAGCCATAACATTCATTCCTTTTCGAAGCGCTCAAACGCTTATTAATACCAAAATTTAATAAGAAGGTGGTGCGACAATCCAAAGAACGACAGCATCCCCATCACCTGGATTCCAACACCGATGCGGCTCGGTGCTTGGATAAGTAAAGGCATCTCCTGGGCTAAGCTTAAACTGCTGTTCACCAACCGAAAGCTCAAGCGCGCCAGATACAAGATACCCTCCAACCTCACCCTCGCGTGTATACATTTCAGACCCCGTCGCGGCTCCCGACGCAAACGTTCCCAAAATCATTTCAAACGTCCCTGCAAAATTAGGAGACAACAATTCTTCAACCATACCCGTTCCGGCAAAGTCCAAACGTCGGCGGTTTTTCACCCGGACAACATAGTCGCGTTCCCCCGCTGGTGCGTTTGCATTGCCTTGAAAGAACCAATTTATGTTCACATCTAACGCTTCAGAAATTTCTTTTAAAACGGGGATCGAGACGTCTGAAATGTTTCGCTCGATCTGCGACACATAACCAACAGAACGGCCAATTTTATCTGCCAAGCCCTGTAGGGTTAGAGTGCGGATTTTTCGTAAATCCCGAATCTGCTCGCCAACTGACTGCGATGATGCTGCATTATTTGAATCTATATTTGCTTTCGGGGCCTTTGGCATTATCTCGCCTTATTCACGCATGCATTCAATGTACCATTTCACAAGAATGAAATTATTTCAATATTATTCATGTATGTGAAAAATAAAAATATTTATTCATATTCAACGCAAATAAATAGACACAAAAAAAGGAGAACGCATAACACGTTCTCCTTTTCAGAAATCAATAAGTTATCATAAAAATTTATGTGTCACTTCCACTATGAAAGTTAAACACAGCCCCTTCT